>NZ_JAHBDP010000125.1:0-23508 GCF_019956495.1 Pseudomonas sp. BF-B-26
GCCACACCGCGTCCAATTGATTACGACGGCTTCGCCGCCGAACGGGGCGGTGCGACGTTTCGCTAAATCCCCTCGCCACAATCTCCTCACCACAATTCCCTCACCACACCTCGCAGGCTCGACAGCTGCTACAGATCACTAGCGGGCAAACAAAATGGGCGACCCCTTGGAGGTCGCCCATCGTCGTTACTGCACCAGCTCAATGCAGAGTCGGCGCCTGAGCATCAGGTGCATCGCTTCTCCGATCAAGATTTTCCCGTGCCTGATTCACCAACAACCCGGTGACCGCCGCCAATTGCTGAATCGACAGCAGCACTGTGCGGCTAGAGCCTTCCAGTGTCCCGGCAAAACTCGCAATCAGGACATTCAGGGAGGCAAGGTTTTCGCAGGCCTGATTTAGCAGGGTCAGTGTGTCGACACCAGGAGCAACAGTGAAAATCTGCTGGGTCGTGGCGGTAGGCCTGGGGCTTCGGGTGACTGCGCCTTTCGCGGTTCCACATGGCTTCGCAGGATCGAGATGTTCGGCGTCGGTCAGGGTTTGCGGTTGATGCTTGCTGAACTTTTTCACAGACGAGGCTCCTTTTTGTGCCATTGGTGTTTTCGTCCCTGGATCCCTCAGTGTCGCGGATTCCCACGTCCGACCGCATTTTTGCGGTGGCTGACGAAGGCTAGCGGTGCTCTCTGACAGAAACCAGTTCATAAAGACCGACAGAACTTGCAGGAAACTTCCGAGACCAATAGAAGCCGATACATCTCCCCCCGAAACACCCCATTTTTTTTAACCGCTGGCGCAGGCTGCGCCAGCGGCTACAAAAGTCTGCGTTTAATCATCCGGCATTTCAGGCGGCTTGGCAGGCTTCGCCGGTTTGCCCGGTTTGCCCGGTTTTGCGCCTTTGGCACCGTTGGCACCGTTGGCCGGTGCGACTTCAGTGACCGGCGGCGGTGTCGGTGCCGTGGCTTCTTGCTCTGTCGCCGGCAATTGGTCGACGGCGGCGAAAATCTCCTTCAGCTCAATCGCTCCCGATTGTTCAAGTTTCTTTTCCCCGTCCTTGCCCACCAGGATGACTTTGCTCTTCGCGCCGGCACCCAACTTGAGCGAACGGATCAATGCCGCCGTGTCTTGTGGCCCCAGGTCTTTGCCTTCGCGCTGGCCCATCAAATTGAGCACGGTGTACAGGACCATGTTTCGCTCGGTGAACCCCTTGCGATTGGTCGGTTCATCCAGCGACTTTTTCAGGCTCACCCACGTGGGATCGACCGTGCTCGGAGCGATGACAATCAACGGCCGGGCCCTGCCCTTGTCCATATCCAGTGGTGAGCCGTCATCGGCAGCGAGCAAGGGGCCGGCAAAAACCAGCAGGGTAGTCAGGGTCAATGACCTGATGAGCATGCGCATCTCCTTTTGATATCCACGCTCTAATGATTGCGCATCGCTGCGTTCGTTCCGGGTGACGCACGCAATTATGTCTCGCCTTGCCCCAAGCTTAGGTCAGGGCGGTCATTGCGCAACAGGCTGAGCTAATCTCATGGCTCAACAACCAAGCCCTGATCCGCCGTGAGGACCTGTGCATGAGCGCTCAGTTGAACCACACCATCGTCTGGTGTCGCGACAAGCAGGCATCAGCCAACTATCTGGCAGACATCCTCGGCCTGCCCAGCCCCGAACCCTTCGGCCCGATGCTGATCGTCAAGTTCGACAATGGCGTGTCGCTGGACTTCTACGACAATGACCCGCCGATTGCCTCCCAGCACTACGCGTTTTTGATGGGTGACGACGATTTCGATGCGGCCTTCGCCCGCCTGCAAGCCCGGCAGCAACCCTGGTGGGCCGACCCCGGCAAACAACGACCGAACGAGATCAACGATTACGGCGGTGGCCGGCGAATTTACTTCGATGACCCGGACGGGCATCTGCTGGAGATTCTGACTCGGCCCTGAGCGCGCCTGCCAAGCGGGTTTGTTTCTGGAAGCTCTACCCGATTAAAAGGCCAGTTTGTAACCGATCAGCACCAGCATCGTGGCAAGGCAAGGCCGCAGCACTTCATCGGAGATGCGGCCAGTCAGGTGACTGCCCAGGTAAATCCCCGGCAGCGAACCGATCAGCAAATAACCCAGCACGTGCCAATCCATGTTGCCCATGCTCGCATGGCCGAGGCCGGCCACCAGGGTCAGCGGTACGGCGTGCGCTATTTCCGTGCCCACCAGGCGGCGAGTCGGCAACAGCGGATAGAGAATGAACAACGCGACGGTGCCCAGGGCGCCAGCGCCGATGGACGTCAGGGCAACCATGGCGCCCAGGACCAGGCCAGTGATCACGGTCAGCGCATTCAAGCGCTTGCCGCTGGGGTTGTAATGACCGCCCGCACGTTTGTGGGCGAAATCGAGCAGGCGTTTCTTGAAGAAAATTGCCAGCGCCGTAGCAAACAGGACAAAGCCCAAGGCCTGTTTGATGACCGCGTTCATCGCCTCGGGCGACGTTTGCAAGGTGCTCAGGAACCACAATGTCAGCGCCACCGCCGGCACACTGCCGAGGGTCAGCCAACCGGTAATCGCCCAGTCGATGTTCTTGTTCTTTCGATGAACCAGCACGCCACTGGACTTGGTAATCGCCGCGTACAGCAAATCCGTCCCCACTGCGGTGGCCGGATTGACGCCGAACCACAACAGAATGGGGGTCATCAAGGAGCCGCCACCAACGCCGGTCATCCCGACAATAAAGCCGACTACCAGACCTGCTACGACTAAACCGAAATTACCGAATTCCATTAACACGCCCACAAAAAACGCATGAAAAATCTGGATCGCAGCATAGCGATTTTTCTTATAACCAGTTATATCGATGCGAACTATCGTTATACCTAAAGTCCACACACACTCCCACAAGGGGTTCACTGTACTGGCAGGAAATTGAGGAACAGCAAACTCTGCGCGTAATTCAAACCGATCCGACGGTAGCGCTCGTCCAGCATCTGCGTCAGCAGGTCCAGCCGCGCGACGATCTTGCCGAACTCCACGGCAAAACTCAGGTTGCTGCCCTCCTCCGAGATTTCATTGGAGAACAGCAATGGCTCGCCGTTCTTGTTTTGCCGCTGGCTGAGTATCCAGGTGGCTTTCTCGATGTTGCGGGCAGCGTTGCTGACGAACGTCGGATTGATCACATCCGTCATGTAGAACTCGAGCCGATTGCCGTGGGCGGTGACGAGCATGCTGCCGATGGCATAGATGAACGCACCGACCCGGTCGCCGAGAAACTCCGGGCTCATGGCATAACTCAGCGCGGCCAGGTCTTTTTTGCCCCCCAGAGTCGGCAGCGGCTGTTGCTGTTCGATGGCCATGCGCACTTGCTTGCCAGCGGTGCGTGCGTCGAGGAAGCCGGATTTTTTCAGCTCGTCCGGGTTGCGCAAGTAGAGCTTGCTCATCAGCAGGTGGAGGCTGTCGAGGTTGTCGCGCATCGCCAGGGTCGCTATGCGGTCGACGCTGGTCTGGAGAAATTCCTGGGGTTTGCCTTCGCGGAATTGACTGACGATGTCGTTGCTCTGCTGCTGGCTGCACCCGGAGGCGGCGAGCATCGACAAGCAGGCCAACAGCAGGCAACGGCGGCGGATTGGCGCGGTGGTGCGGGGTAAAACTCGAGCCATGGGTTATTGAACTTGGGCATGGGCCGGCGGTGGGGATTCGCCGCAGGCTGGCCAAGGGTAGAGCCGTGAATCCCTGAAAAGTGCAGTGCCGACGGTCCGTAAACGCTGCCAACCGTCAAGAGGACCACCACATTAGTCATACTTTATAATTGCAACAGCTCGTACATAAGCTATAAATCCTTCCTTGATCGCATTTAAATCCGATTATTAGTATGACTAGTTCGCCAAAAACAACAAAAAGGAAGGTCAACCATGCTTCAATCCCGACACCCGCTCTGCGCCCTTGGACTGTCCCTGATGATCGCCCCCCTCTGCGCCCAGGCCGCCGGCCTGTCCAGCGAACACAAGGCCTTCGGCAAAACCAATGACGGCACGCCCGTCGAGCAATACATCTTGCGCAACAGCCATGGCCTGACCGCCACGGTCATTACCTACGGCGGCATTTTGCAGTCGCTGAAAGTGCCGGACAAAAACGGCAAGTTCGACGATGTGGTGCTCGGTTTCGATAACGTGCAGGGCTATCAGAGCGGCACGGCGTATTTCGGTGCGACCATCGGGCGCTTCGGCAATCGCCTGGCCAACGGTGCTTTCGAACTGGACGGCAAGCGCTATCAGGTACCGCTCAACGACAGTTCCAATTCGCTGCACGGCGGCCCTCAGGGTTTTGACAAACACGTCTGGAAAGCCCAGCCGAGCAACGGCAAGGATGCGGTCGGCGTGACCCTGACTTACCTGTCGGCGGACGGTGAAATGGGCTTCCCCGGCAACCTGAAAACCGAGGTCACCTACAGCCTCAATGAGCAAAACGAGTTGCGCATCGACTACCAGGCTTCCACCGATAAAGCCACGGTGTTGAACCTGACCAATCACAGCTATTTCAACCTCGCCGGCGCGGGCAACGGTGATGTGCTGAAACAGCTCGCCACCCTGCATGCCAGCCATTACACGCCGGTTACCGGCAAGCTGATCCCGACCGGCGAACTGGCCCCGGTGGCCGGCACACCGATGGACTTCACCCAACCGACCGCCATTGGCAAGCACATCAAAGCCGATCACCCACAGTTGAAATTTGCCGAACCGAAACAGGGTGGCTTCGATTTCAACTGGGTGCTGAACGCCATGGGTGATGTGGGTCAACTCGCCGCCGAGGTCAGCGATCCGCAATCCGGTCGTCGCTTGCAGCTCTACACCACCGAGCCCGGTGTGCAGTTCTACACCAGCAACTTCCTCGACGGTTCGGTCAAGGGCAAGGCTGGCAAGGTCTATCCGCACTGGGGCGCGTTCACGCTGGAGACCCAGCACTATCCGGACTCGCCGAATCAGCCGACCTTTCCGTCCACGCGCCTGGACCCGGGCAAGACCTATGCCCAGAGCACCGTCCTGAAGTTTTCTACCCAGTAAGGCCCAACACGATCATGTAGCAGCTGCCACAGCTGCTACAGGTCGATGGAACCACCGGGGGATTCTGTTGCCAACCGATGAGTACTCATCGATTCAAAATAAGGAGATTTGAATGCGGACCCTCGAACTGGCCGGCGTCAACGTACCGGTCATCGGTCAAGGCACCTGGCGCATGGGCGAAGACCGTTCCCGGCACACCCAGGAAGTGGCGGCTTTGCGCCTGGGTATCGAACTAGGCATGACTCTCATCGACACCGCTGAAATGTACGGCGAGGGCGGTGCTGAGGAAGTGGTCGGTGAAGCCATCGCCGGCAGGCGTGATGAAGTGTTTCTGGTCAGCAAGGTGTACCCGCACAACGCCAGCCGTAAAGGCATTCCCCAAGCGTGCGAACGCAGTCTGCGGCGGCTGGATACCGATTACATCGATCTTTACCTGCTGCACTGGCGCGGCCAGTTTCCCCTCGAAGAAACGGTCGAAGCCTTCGAACGCCTGCGGGTCGAAGGCAAGATCGGTCGCTGGGGCGTCTCCAATTTTGACGTCGACGACCTGGAGGAACTGGCCTCACCGGCCTGTGCCACCAATCAGGTGCTCTACAACCTGGAAGAACGCGGCATCGAGTTCGACCTGCTGCCCTGGAGCCGCCAGCATCGAATGCCGGTCATGGCCTACTGTCCGATCGGTCAGGGCGGGCCTATGCTGAACCATACAACGCTCAAGCAAATAGCCGCCCGTCACCGTGTGACGCCGGCCCAGGTAGCGCTGGCATGGATGCTGCGTAACGAAGGCGTGATCGCCATCCCCAAAGCGGTCCGACCCGAGCACATACAACTCAACGCGCAAGCGGCGCAATTGCAACTGGAGGCTGGGGATCTGGAGGCGCTGGACCAGGCGTTTCGCGCGCCACAACGCAAACAGCGGTTGGCCATGGTCTGAGCCATCGCAGTCTGTCAGAGGGCTTCGGCATGAGAAGCACTGATCAGGACGATTACTTTAATCTGCAACGCTTTATCCAGGCACAGGACCCGGTGTTCAAACGGGTCCAGGCCGAGCTGAATGCCGGCCACAAGCGCAGTCACTGGATGTGGTTCATCTTTCCGCAATTCTCAGGGTTGGGCGGCAGCGAGATGTCCCGCCACTTTGCCATTCGTTCCAAAGAGGAAGCTGAGGCGTACCTCAATCATCCGCTGCTGGGTTCACGGTTGCGCACCTGCACGCAAATTGTACTGAACATCGAAAAAAGCTCGGTTGCCGGCATATTCGGCCATCCCGACGATCTCAAGTTTCACTCTTCCATGACGCTGTTCGCCCAGGTTGCCGGCGCTAACAGTGACTTTCATCGAGCACTTGACCAGTATTTCCACGGCATCCTGGATGACTGGACGTTGTTGCTGCTGGACTCAAAACAGGCCCAACTGCCCACCAATCAACGTTGAAAAGTCGTCGTCCACGAAGGGCAGAATGGCGTCCGCCACTGGTTGCAGTTGCCGGGTGACGTAGTGGTCGTAATCGATGGGAGCGCTGCGGATTTCCAGCGGCTCGGGCCCGGCGACGGTGATCACGTAACTGATCCAGCCACCGTTCTGGTATTGCCGCGGACGGCCCTGCTGGTCGTTGTACTCATCGGCAATCCTTGCGGCCCGCACATGGGGCGGCACGTTGCGCTGATAGTCATCGAGGGTGCGGCGCAGGCGCTTGCGGTAGATCAGGCGATCGTCGAACTCCCCCGCCAATGTCTTGCGCACGTAGTCGCGCACATACTCCTGATAGGGCTTGCGATTGAAGATGCGCAGGTACAACTCCTGCTGGAATTGCCGGGCCAGCGGCGACCAGTCGGTGCGCACGGTTTCCAGGCCTTTGTAGACCATTTCGTCGGTGCCATCGGCTCGAGTCACAAGCCCGGCATAACGCTTCTTGCTGCCCTCCTCGGCGCCACGAATGGTCGGCATCAGAAAGCGCTTGTAGTGGGTTTCGAACTGCAACTCCAACGCACTTTCCAGACCGTATTGCTGCTGCACATGCTCGCGCCACCACTGGTTGACGTGATCCACCAGTGCGCGGCCGATCTGTGCGGCTTCTTGTTGACCATGGGCGCGGCGCAGCCAGACGAAAGTCGAGTCGGTGTCGCCGTAAATCACCGTGTGGCCCTGGGCTTCGATCAGCTGTCGCGTACGCAGCATGATCTCGTGACCGCGCAGGGTGATGGACGACGCCAGGCGTGTATCGAAGAAGCGGCAACCGCTGGAACCGAGCACGCCGTAAAAGGCGTTCATGATGATCTTCAGGGCCTGGGACAACGGCGCGTTGTGTTCGCGCTTGGCGGTTTCGCGCCCTTCGGCGACCCGGGCGACGATGGCAGGCAGGCAATGCCGGGTTCTGGAAAAACGCGCACCGCGAAAGCCTGGCACCGACTCGCTGTCATCCGGATGTTTAAGGCCCTCGATCAAGCCCACCGGGTCGATGAGAAAGGTTCGGATGATCGATGGATAGAGGCTTTTGTAGTCGAGCACCAGCACCGACTCGTACAGGCCCGGTTGCGAGTCCATGACAAACCCGCCGGGGCTGGCTTGCGCAGGCTTGTTCCCAAGGTTCGGCGCGACGAACCCCTGGCGGTGCATCAGCGGCATGTACAGGTGTGTGAACGCCGCCACTGAGCCGCCGCTGCGATCCGCCGGCAACCCGGTGACGCTGGCCCGTTCCAGCAAAAAGGTCAGCAGCTCGGTCTTGGCGAAAATCCGCGTCACCAGCTCGCAGTCCTTGAGGTTGTACTTGGCCAGGGCCGGTTTGTCCTCGGCGAACATGCGGTTGATTTCGTCCATGCGCTGGTACGGATTGTCGATCGACTTGCCCTCGCCGAGCAGGGTTTGCGCGACGTTTTCCAGGCTGAACGAGGGGAAACTCCAGGTCGCCGAGCGCAAGGATTCGATGCCGTCGATGATCAGCCGGCCGGCGGCCGAGGCGAAGTAATGGGTGCGGCTGCCGTGTTCACGCCACTGCATTTCTTCGCCACCACGCCCCAGTTTCAGCGGCACCGCCAGCCGCCGGGCGTGTTCGTGGAGCACGCGCAGGTCGAATTGCACGACGTTCCAGCCGATGATCGCGTCGGGGTCATGGCGGGCGAACCATTCGTTGAGTTTTTTCAGCAGCAGGGTTCGGGAATCGCAGTATTCGAGCTGGAAATCCACTTCACTGGCGTCGCCATTGGGCGGGCCAAGCATGTAGACCTGGCGCTCGCCGCAGCCTTCCAGGGCGATGGAGTACAGCTCGCCTTGAGCGGTGGTTTCGATGTCCAGGGAGACCAGCCTGAGGCTCGGGCGATAGTCGGGGTCGGGTTTCATCTGCGCATCGAGCAGCAGGCCCTCGGCGTTCGGCGTGCCACTGAACCGGACCGGCGCGGTGATGAAACGCTCCATCATGTAGCGATCCGGCGGGCGCACATCGGCTTCGAACATGTCGACGCCGGCCTTGCGCAGCGCGGTTTCCAGACGCATCAGTTGACCGTGCTGCTGGCAATACAGACCGAGTACCGGGCGGTGCTCGAAATCCAGCAACGCCAACGGCCGCAGCTCGACGTTCTTTTCGCCGCGCAGCAACGCTTCAGCCTGCTCGCGCTGGGCGGCGGGGATGAACGCCACCGACGGTTGATGAGGCAGGCGGATCCGCTGGGGACCGGTGTCGGTCGCCAGCCAGAACTCGACTTCCGTACCGGCCGGGGTATCGCGCCAATGCCGGGTCAGGACGAAGCCCCGCTGTAAATCCACCACTGCAACCTCAAGATTTGATTCAAGGCGCAATTCTACGCGTCATTGCGCGATTACGTGGATGAACGCTGGATTGAGATCAAATCGAAATAAATTTTCGGCGTTATAAACATATTCGGCCTAAACGACCTGTCAGAAATGACAGGTCACGCATTGGGGCTGCATTGATAGAATCAATCCATTACAAACCCTTTCGCAAATTCCGGTGCACAGCATCGCAGGAGATTGATCGATGAGTCTCGCCGTGCATCGAAACACTCCCTTGCTTGAAGTTTATGACGGTCGTGGCCTGTCGATCCGTCAGGTTGCTTATCTGCGCAAGGTCGCTGGCACATCGGTGGAAACGCTCATCACCCGACAGCAATATGACGTCGCGGGCAGGCTCATTGCTCAGTGGGATCCACGTTTGTTCGACCACGCCCCAAAACCTAATCTGGCGACTGTTCATGGGCTGTCCGGCCAGCCCATCAAAGTCGACAGCGTCGATAGCGGGTGGCGCCTGAGCCTGGCCGGGCTGGGCGGTGAAATCCTTCAGCGCTGGGATGAGCGCGGCAATCGGTGGCGAACCACTTACGATGATCTACTGCGCGCGCTGACAGTCGATGAAAATACCCAGCAGGTAGAGGTCTTTACCTATGCGCGGGGCGATGCAGACCCGGGATACAACCTACGGGGTCAGTTGCGCAAGAAGGCCGATCCTGCGGGCTTGATCGAGTTCAGCCGCTTCAGCCTGCATGGCCTGCCTTTTGAAGAAACCCGCACGTTCCCGGGGGGTGAGGTCTACACCACGGCATGGTCCTACGGTGCAAGCGGTCAGCCTCTCAGCCAGACAGACGCGCGTGGCCATCAGCAACGTTCTCGCTACGACATTGCCGGGCAGCTCAAGCAAGTGACGCTGCAAATCGATGCCGACGGTCCGGTCCTGGACATCCTCAAAGATGCTCAGTACAACGCCGCCGGCCAGATCAGCGAACAACTCGCAGGCAACGGCGTGGTCAGCACTTGGACCTACGACCCGGCGGACGGTCGGCTGAAGAATTTGAAGGCCGGCGTGCCCGGCCAAGCCCCGCGGCAGCACCTTGAGTATGTCTATGATCCGATCGGCAACGTGCTACGCATTGACGATCACACGTTCCAGACGGTGTTCTTCGCCAACCAGCGCATCGATGGCCACCGCGCGTTCACCTATGACTCGCTCTACCGGCTGACCAACGCGACCGGTCATGACGCCACCCCGCCGTCGGATCTGCCGGGCCGGCCATTGCCGAGTGATCCCCGCAATCACCTCAACTACAAACAGGAGTACGAGTACGACGCGGGTGGCAATCTGATCAAGTTGATCCATGGCCGTGCGGTGGGTGGCTACACCCACCAGATGTTCATCGACCCGTCGAGCAACCGCGGCGTGCGCTGGAAGAAAGGAGACCCGGCACCCGATTTTTCTGCATTGTTTGATTTGCATGGCAATCTCCAGGCTTTGCACCCGGGACAGGACTTGCACTGGAACAGCCGTGATCAGTTGGCGTCCGTGACGCTGGTCAAACGCGACGATGCCCCCAACGATGAAGAAACCTATCGCTATAGCCATGGCGCACGGGTCTACAAACGCCACGAAACCCATGCTTCAGGGACCACCCATTTTCATCAGGTGATCTACCTGCCGGGGCTGGAGATTCGCACCCGCGATAATGGCGAAGAGCTGCATGTCATCACCGTATCGGGTGGGCGTGGCAGCGTACGGTGTCTGCATTGGTTCAGTGGCCAACCCGACGAGATCGAGGCCGATCAGCTGCGCTACAGCCTTGACGACCACCTGAACTCCAGCCTCATCGAACTCGACCAACAGGCCCGACTGATCAGCCACGAAGGGTATTACCCGTTTGGTGGCACGGCTTGGCTCACGGCGGACTCGGCATTGGAGGTCAGCTATAAAACCATCCGTTATTCGGGCAAGGAAATGGATGTCAGTGGGCTCTACTACTATGGGCTGCGTTATTACGCACCGTGGTTGCAACGCTGGGTGAGTGCCGATCCGGCGGGGGATGTGGATGGGCTGAATTTGTACGCGTTTGTGGGAAATAACCCTCTTAGCTTTGTCGATATACTCGGACTTGTCAGATCCAATGATTCACTTAACACCAGGGTAAGTAACAGAACCACCGCTCTCATTGCCGGCCCTTTAACACACCCATTGCCGCAATTCAAAGGTACCGCAAAAAAAATAGCGGAAAGGACAACTGAGCACTACACAAAACACCCGGACGCCAGATTTACGAGTGCGTACAGAGGCAAGGTAGCAGTGGCCCATGCCGGCGTGGAAATTATAGGCCCACCGCCTGACGACACTATTTCCATGACCGACTTTTACAATATCCCCATACCGTCCGAACTGACACTTGAGCGTGATGGAGTCATGTTGCATAGCGGCCCCATTAGCCACCTGAATAGAGAAGAGCATCCTGCGGCCGATGGTATTTTCAAGTTCGGCGATCTTAATCTATATACCGATCACATTCAGTCGAGCTATATCAATCGCCTTAACGACAACACGCTTCCAGTAAAGCTCTATAAGGGGGGTGTAGAACAAGCAGGAGGTTTGAAGGGCATACAGTATGAGCAACCGGTACTTAATCCGCTGATAAAGACGCGTATACAGGGCCATATTGAAGCAAGCGGGCGTTACTTGCCTAAATCAGCAGGGCTCCCAGGCGCTCACGCAGAAGTGATGGCAGGAAGCCTCGCACTCAACATTCAACAATCTACTGGAGATGCTGATCCAAGGCAGATTGATGTGGTAACGCAAATATTGACAGGTGCAAAAGCGGCGGTTGCTTTTCCTGCGTGCTTCAATTGTGCCAACATCTTGCTTAAGTCGTATGACAATACTCCTGTGTTCAACGTATTGACGGGGAGTAAGACGATGACTCATTCCGAATGGAACAGTGCCGTTCTGGATTACCGTTAGGGAAGCCGGATGCAATCAATACCTGCAATAGTGATCAGCCTGTCAGAAGCCCCATGGCTGGTCACTTTTGCCGCAAAGGCACTCAGATCAATAAATTGCTCACAACCGCTCCCGAGTCAATCTGCGGAGCAAGCCCTTGCGCGCATCCGCCAATTCAATGATGTCGCGCTCATAGTCCCTCTGCGAAACCGAGCCCGCCAATTGCTCAGCGAGCAACGCCTCGGACTTTGCGTTGTACACCGCCGAATTCTGCGCAAACTCTTGCGGATAACGACTTTTCAGGTACTTGCGCCAAAACCCCTGCTCGATAATCCGGTTCACCAAACCGTCTCCGGCCTCTAGCGCCAGGACCGATTGATACGCCTGGTCTATCTGCTCCTCACCGACCTCGGCCATCTCCCGGAACAACATGTCCCGTGATTGCCAAGGCAATTCAAGTCGGTCGGCCAGACCGGTCTGAAACGCCAGATAGACTTCCACTTCATCGATGGTCCCGGTGATTTCGCCGTCCTCATCGATCGTCTGAAAAGTTTCCCCCGCCAGCAACCGGCTCTGGACAGTTGCGCGGGCGATTTCATTGACTTGATCCAGTCGAGACTTGCCCTTGGCCAACGTGATCAGGCTGGCTTCGATCTGCGCAGGACTGCCTGCCCGATAAGCTTCGTGGACCAGCACCTTGCTGCCCATTTCATTAAAAATCTGCGCGCCGGCATCTGCGCAAGAGTCCGGGTTGACGGCCATGCGAAACAGTTCTTCACGCAGCGGCGTGTTCTCGGCGACGGCGTCGAGCATTCGCCACACTCTTTGCGTCAGCCCCGGCCGGTAGGAATCGTCGACGTAGTCGGCTGATTCGCTGAGCTGTTCCAGCACTTCGAAAAAACCTTGTGCGTTCGGTTCCCGCTCAAGTTCATCCCAGGTCGTTTGCCTGCTCACTCGCTGTTCTGCCGCAACACCTTCAAGCCAGTACTCACTGGTTTCCTCCCCTTTGGGCGGGTAGCTGCGGGTCGGGTCATAACCTACCGAACGCATATAATCCTGAAACAGCTGACGGTTTTGGTCAGTGAGTTGATCGCGACTCAAGCGGGTTCGGGCGATCAGTCGGGCCTCATCAGACCCCAGTGCGACGTCAGGGATGTGTTCGATAGGGTTACCTTGCAAATCCAGCTCAAAGGCGCGCGGCCGCGATAACGCAAATAGACCGGGGGGCCAATCGGCGCTACCGGTATTGTGCAAATCCAGGCGGTCAAGGTCAGGCATCCGGCTAACATCCGGAAGTAGCGCCAGCGTCGGGTTGTCGCCTAATCCAAGCGTTTGCAGTCGAGTCAGGCCACCCAGGTCAGCTGCACTATTCACCGTCAGCGTCAGCTGGTTATTAGAAAGGTTCAGACGCTCGAGCGCCGGCAGGTTCTCGCGCAAACGAGGTGGGGAGACCAAAGCGTTTTCACTCAAATCCAGCGCTCTGAGACTGGGAAAGTAACCCAGAAAATCGGTGATATCGGTATTCAATGCGGCATGCCGAAACTGTATCGCGCTGACGTGACGAAAATCTGCGGTCAACACTGGCAAATACTCGAGAAAATCGCTCGTCCAGTGAAAGTCCAGATCCAGGGTGTAGCCTTGCGCCAACGACTCTTCAGCAGCCTGCCAACATTGCTTGAGAGCCTTGGCAAAGCGTCCTTTGTGGTAGCGCTGATCCATCGGCAGAAATTCACCTCTTTCAATCGCCACCCAGCTATCCAGTGCCTTGCTCAGCGCTTCGAACTCCAACTCACGCTGCCGGATCGAGGCCAGTGCCTGGGCTTGGGAATCAAACGACTGCATGAATGCAGTAAAGGTGTCCGCCGTCGTGCCCGGATAGAGCGTTTTGAAACGCTCCCCGGGGCTGGGCGCCTCGTCCTGCCCGGCCGCTATCGGTTCATAACCTTGCATGCCTCCCCGCAAACGCATGACGCCGGGGTCATAGACCGGCTTGCGAACAGGGTGCTGCAAAAGCACCTTGCGGAATTCGTCCTGTGCTAAAGGAGCCTTCTGAAGGCTCGCCTTCAATCGGGCACCCTGGCCGACTTCGTAGCCCAGCGCCTTGCGACTGGAATCAGGCAACGCCTGCAAAATTGACGTGTAAAACTCGTCGGTGCCATGCAGGGAATTGCCTTCGGCGTCATATGGCTGGAAACCGCCCACATCGCTCAACACCAGGACTTTGCGAACGGATGATTCGACAGGTCCGACACTATCGAGCAACGGTCCGTCAAACGTAACACTCCGGATCTCGATACGAAGATCCGGCGACCAGCCCCTCCACTGTTCCAGGCTGTGCAATGCCAACCGTGCAGTATCGACACTTTCACTCGACTCCAGATAGAGCCCCTCGTAGCTGCGCAAGAGCCGTAGCTCAAGCGTCGCAGCACGGGCGGCCTGTCGCAGACGCAGCGGCAGTTGCCGACTTTCGTGCATTCGCAGCCGTTCGGTAGGGGTTGCGTTGATCAATAGTTCATCCACGACCGATCGCGGCAAATGCGCAAAGTCGTTACGCATCAACTGAACAGACGGACTGGCACTCGTATCGCCAGCGCGCTCGAAGAATCTGTATCGGGCATCGACCAGTGTGACTGTTCTGGCCTTGGCCAGCCCGGCTATCACCGTGCGCAGCCTGGCTGCTCGCACATCAAGGGCAATAGGACCGAGACCCGCTTCTTCATCAAGCAAGGTTTTGATTTGCGGCTCGTCCAGTCCACCCAACAGCGTTCTCGCCAAGTTGTTGTGACCGGCTTGCGTCTCTCTGATTTGCAACAACGGATCAGTGGCCGACTCCGGTAAATAGTGCCAAAGGACCTTACCGTCACTGTCCAGCAACTCGACCGCGCGTAACTCCGGCCATTTTCCATAAAGCGTCAGCAGTTCCAGCTGGGTCTTCAGGTCAGCCTTGCCAAACACCAGGGGATCATCGCTGCTCATCTGCTCGATGAATGTCTGAACCTCTTGGTCAGCCTTGAAGCGTTTGATGGTTTCGACCAGCAACGCTGGCGGCTGCTCGTGCTCGACATGCAGCTTGCGCAACACGTCGTCTTCGACGCCGCTGACAATACGAATCTGCTCCAGGGTCTGATCGGTAAATGACTCGACGCTGTGCCCCAGACGTCGCATGAGCGTGACACCCTGCCACGTCTCGGGGCGTTCGGCCTCATGGGTCCAGGCGCCAACGCCGTTATGGGCAAGCCTGGGTGAATAAGCATCGGCTCGGGTGGGATGCTGAATACGGTATTGATCCAGTCCAGGTTCCTGCCTGATTGCAAAGTGCTTGTTATCAAGCGGGAGTACCTCACGTCCCTCATACCGATAAATCCCCTTGCCGTCAGGTCGGGCATTCTCCCCCAGGGGCACCGGCAGCTTGTAAACCTCAAGGTCCGGTTGCCATAAACGCGATTGACCATTGCTGATCTCAACGACTTTCATGCGTTCGACAAATGGCGAAGGCTTGAATGGCAACAGCTCTCCCGCCAATTTGCCGCCTGCTGCGAATGTCCCCAACTGGATGAGGCTTTCAACCACGCCAATCAAATGCTCGGTGGCTTCGGTTCGCTGCCCTTCTGACCATTCGATAATTCCTTCGAATGTTTCATCGAGCAGTTGATAGGCGGTATAAGCCAGCATCAGCTCGCCAAGAAAAGGCACAAAGGGGGTGGCCACAAAAGCAACTACTTCAAGAACGGTTAACGCAATTTTCTGAAAGCTGTCCCATCGCGCCCAACGGGATTTTTCATCCTCATCGTCAGTGGGAACCGCCCTCGCCCTCGCGTCATTGAGAATCTTATTCAGCTTCTGGTGGAAATCATGGGTCCAGAAGTCACCACGGACTCGCTCATATGTCATCCCCAAACGTGGATTCTGAACGGGCTCGGCCCGCCATGGCGGGGTTTGTTCAAACGGAATCGGTTTGTGCCATCGAACCTTCGACAGTTTGTCATTGAGCTGGAAAAAGAAAGTTCCCCGCTGTTGGTGCGGGACAAACCGGCTGAAAAACCTTTGATACTCAGGTGCACGAAGTTGCGCGGTTAGCTCGGCGGCGAAACGGGAGATGGACGAATACTGTTTGACCGGGTGCAGGGGATCGTGGGGCACATAAGCGATGATGGGCTCGGTCGTACCACTCCGGTCAATGTCCGCAGCAAACAGGACGATGTCCGAAAGCCCAACATCCATCATCGTCAACCCGAAGCAATGCATCTGTTTACCGCGAAACATCAGCGCACGACGCCCCTCTGCCAACTTGAGAAGCATATGGTGAGACTCGCGATCGATATCCTGCTTCATGAGAGCCATCACACTGGCGGCACGCAACGCGTCCTTGTGGCTGGTCTGGACTTTGATTTTTAACACTGCCCTCGCCACCGGGTTGTCGAATCCCATAAATGTCTTCAGGTAAGCCTGATATCGAGCGCCAATATCCAGCTCACGACACAGCGCTGCGAAGGCCTCGACAGACAGTTTGGATTTGATCGGCACGACCTCAAATTGCCCGGTGTCAGAAGGTTTGCTAATGAAGTCGCTCGCCCTGTCGAAATACCCCGTTCGGGTTTCTTTAACTTCGAAGTTATGCAGCGAGGCCTCAAGCAGCGACAGTGTCCGCACATCAAACCCTGTAACAATACCTTTTGGACAATACAGCCGCAGGTAGGTCGCTTTGACATCCAGAGCAATGTTGTACCTTTCTTTCAATGCGGTGGTTAATAGTGCTTCCGCGAACGTTTCGACTCCTTGAAGTCTTTTCAGGGTTTTATCCAGTTCATTGTGGGAAACCCAACTGTCTTCAAACACCCTGTTCATTTCACCACGCAGTGGCGCCGACGCCCTGTCATACCAAGGCATCGCAGGCCCAACAGCCTGTTTTAAAGCCGCGCGGTTTTCTGAGCTAGTGTTTGCAAGCCAGTCAGGGGTCGCCTTGACAATGAAGTTTACGTGCCGACTCTGATTAACAGGATCGGCAAATGAACGCTGTTTATATTGAGCGAACGCTAGCGCATTAAACATTATGATTCGTCATCCATGAACGATAGAAAACACGAGCCTATTCGAATTACCGGTTTTCATTTTCCTCTATCTGTTTCAAGTTATTAACTAACAAAGCTATAACCGTCCGCCGTCCAACATTAGTTAACCCACGGGTCCAGGGCTGCATCGGTGAGTTTTCTATCGCCAAAGAGATCGTCAGAGCGAGGCAGTTGATTAGGGGGCCGCAAAAAAACTGGGCGCTGACCTACCCCGGACTCGCGGTTACGGGCGTTTATCGACCGGACACGAGAGGTTTACCAAAGAAAAACCGCTGAATGGCGTTTTTTGCGCGTTATCTGCCGCTTTCTGCCTTGCCCTCAGCGCCCGTGTCTACGATTCTTCAAGGACAACGACAACACCTGAGAAACTGCCATGAAAACCGTCGCCCAACTGCTGAAGTTAAAGGCTGAACAGAATCATGAGGTCCACACCATTGCACCGCATCAAATGGTGCTGGAAGCGCTGATGGTCATGGCCGCCAAAAACGTCGGCGCCTTGCCGGTCTTGAGGAATGGCGAGGTCGTCGGCATCATCAGCGAGCGTGACTATGCGCGCAAACTCGTGCTCAAGGGACGCTCCTCCGTCGGTACACCGGTCGAAGACATCATGGTGTCGCCGGTGATCACCGTGGACACCCATCAAACCGTCGAAACCTGCATGGGCATCATGTCCGACAAACGCTTGCGCCACTTGCCGGTGGTGGAAAACGGCCAGTTGATCGGTTTGCTGTCGATCGGCGACCTGGTCAAGGAAGCCATCGCCGAACAGGCTGAATTGATTCGCCAGTTGGAGCAGTACATCCGCGGCGAATAGATCAATCAGGCCAATGCCGCGCGAAGACCGGTGCCAATGTCGGGTGCCGGTCAATGCGCGTAAGCCAGGCGAAAAACCCGGGCCTTGCACTGCGTAAATACTCGCGGCTACCCGCCCATCTGGAAACCACCGCCGCCAGCACATCCAGCGCCCCCGGCGTCTCGTCACCCAGATACAAATCGCCCGAAAACTGATCGGCAAACACCTCCCAACTCCTGTGCAGTCGCGCGCGGGCGCCGGCCATGAGGTTTTGCCTGGACGATTCATCCGCCTCGGCCAACCAGCGCTCGGGGTAGTCGATGATGCCAATCGCCGAATAGCAATTGCTGACGATGTACACCAGGCCGCGAATGGCCTGATCCCGCGCGGCGGCGTTTTTCGGCAACAGGTTTGATTGGGGGAACGTGAGCCCCAGGTGAATCAGAATCGCCGCGCTCTCGGTGAGAACGCTGCCATCGGGCAATTGCAGGGTCGGGACCTGCTTGAGCGGATTGAGTTTCTCCAGCGCGTGGGTCGCCTCGGGAGAGGCTTCAACATCGATGAAGCGGTAAGGAATTTCGCAAAGTTCCAGTGCCGCTTCTATCGCGGCAGCGCCGGAGTTCTGGTGTCCGTATAGCTGGTACATATCGCGCGCTCCTGGCGAAACGAAAATAGCGTCAGCCGACGAGCGAACACTCGTCAACGGCCAGTCTAGCCGGTGAACGCCTGGATGAATTGGCGACCCGCAAAGACATCAGCCTTCGCGCTGTTCATGCTGTGGGTCGGGTTGTGGCGCAAGTTTGTTCGCCGTCGCACCTGAGTCGTTGAACGCAACCATCATGCTCGCGTGGGGGGGCATTGTCCTTCCTATCATTGCCGTCGATGTTCACCATCATGGCAATGAAGTTCTCATAAAAAATCCGCGGCGTAACATCAGCTCCAGACCCAACAACTACACCCCGGAGCACACCATCATGAAACGCCAAATCTTCCTCAGCATCGCTTTCTCGGTTTTTGCAGTTAACGCTTTCGCCGCTACCTCTGTTCACCCGGTTGTCGCTGAAGGCGGCTCGGATCGACTGATTGAAAGTCGTGTGGCGGAAGGTGGTTCCGACCGTCTGATCGAAAACCGCGTCGCTGAAGGTGGCTCCGATCGTCTGATCGAAAACCGCGTCGCTGAAGGTGGTTCCGACCGTCTGATCGAAAACCGCGTCGCTGAAGGTGGCTCCGATCGTCTGATCGAAAACCGCGTCGCTGAAGGTGGCTCGGACCGTCTGATCGAAAGCCGCGCCGTATAAATGAATGGTTTTACCGCAGTACTCAATGAAAACCCGGCCTTATCAGCCGGGTTTTTTACGCCTGTTTTTTGCGTTCGGTCACTTGCCGGCCCGCGCCATGCAACGCTGATAACGCTCATCGACCCGTTTGGCAAACCACGCCGTGGTGAGTTTGCGGGTGATTTTCGGGCTTTGTAGCTCAATCCCCGGCAACACCGCACGCGGTAATGGCCGACCTTCCGCCTGTTCGGCCAGGGCAAAAACCCGTGCATAGAGCTGGGTGTCCTCGAATTCGAAGTTTTTGCCTTCCTCCAATTGGTCCCGAATGGTCGGATTGCGCATGCCCAGTTGCTTGCCGAGCGTTCGCACCGCCAATTCCGTGGTGCCAGGCATGATCGAATCGTAGCGGACCAGGTCACCATCCAGCGCCAGCGGTATGCCCGACGCGCGACTCACCGCGTTCTGAAACGCGGCATTGCGACTGGCGTACCAACCGGCATTGAAATCGGCAAAGCGATACAGCGGTTGTTTGTAGCTCACCGGATAACCGAGCAAGTGGGCGATACCGAAGTACATCCCGCCGCGACGACTGAACACTTCATGACGGATCGAGCCGGCCACCGGGTACGGATACGCCTTCGCCTGTTGCTCGGCGAAATCGATGCTGACCTGCATCGGCCCACCGGTATGCACCGGGTTGAACCCACCGAACAGCGTCCGGCCCATGGGCACCATGCCGATGAAATCATCGAAGATCGCGCTGAGCTCTTTCTCGCTGCGCGCCGCATTGAGTCGGTCGCTGTAGCTTTTGCCGTTGGATGAACTCACCTGCAGCGCACCGCTCACCAGCAGGCCGGGAATGTGGGCTTTGTCGGCGCGGCGGTCGATCTCCTCGCGGGCGATTTTGCCCAGGCCCGGTACCGGTGGGTCCGCCTGAAAGGTCGATTCCTGCTCGGTGACCGCCAGTACCGAGCACAGGTTTTGGGTGGAGGGATAAATGTTCTGGGCAGCCAATGCTGCGTAAATATCGGTAGCCCAGCCCTGGCGATCGGCGGTTTGGGCCGGCAGCAGGCGCACGATCTCGGCCTTGACCTCGGCAGGCTTGCGCGCAGGGAGCTCTTGCGTGCGCTGAGTGCCGCAACCCGCCAGCACCAGCAGCGCGGCGACGCTCATCATCAATCGATTGGCTTGCATGTTGCTCCATCAAATCCGTTGAGCCGGGGTAACCATACGATCAATGGCATGGCGCAGGCTATGACTCTCGCCGCCGCGCCCTGTTCCGCGTTTTGGCTTAACTGGTCGGCGGGGGCCTTTTTCCGTTTGGCAGACAACCTGCCCGTCCGTCGCGGCTGAACCATACTTGAGCCACACACCGAGGAGGACAGTCTCATGAACCGTAGCGACGTTCTGATCATCGGCGCCGGCCCGACCGGACTGGTGTTGGCGCTGTGGCTGAGCAAGCTTGGCGTGCAAGTGCGCATCATCGACAAGACGTCGGCACCCGGAACTACCTCGCGGGCGCTGGCCGTCCAGGCGCGGACGCTGGAGCTGTATCGCCAGCTCGACCTCAGCAATGCGGTGGTCCAGAACGGTCATCGAGTGGCCGCCGCCAATTTCTGGGTCAAGGGCGAACCCGTGGCGCACATGCCGCTGAGCCGCATTGGCGAAGGTCTGACGCCTTATGCGTTCCTCGAAATCTTTCCTCAGGACGAACACGAACGGCTGCTGATAGACCGCCTTGAAGCCTTTGGCATCAAGGTGGAGCGCAACACAGAACTTGAGAGTTTCGTGGAAACCGGTGACGGCATCACCGCCTATTTGCGCTTGGCCGATGGTCAGGAGGAAACCTGCCAGGCCTGCTATCTTGCGGGTTGCGACGGTGCCCGGTCGATCGTGCGCAAGACCCTGGACACCGGATTTCCCGGTGGCACGTACCAGCAGATTTTCTACGTCGCCGACGTGCAAGCCAGCGGGCCGACGTTCAACGGCGAACTGCATGTGGATCTTGATGAAGCGGATTTTCTCGCGGTGTTTCCCTTGGGCGGTGAAGGCCGCGCCCGTCTGATCGGGACCGTACGCGACGAGCGCGCCGAGCAAGCCGAAACCCTGCAATTTGAAGACGTCAGCAGTCGGGCCATCGAGCATATGAAAGTAAAGATCGAGCAACTGAACTGGTTCTCGACCTACCGGGTGCATCATCGGGTGGCGGATCATTTTAGTACCGGGCGCGCGTTTCTATTGGGCGACGCCGCGCACGTCCACAGCCCTGCCGGTGGCCAGGGCATGAACACCGGCATTGGCGACGCCATCAACCTTGCCTGGAAACTCGCGGCGGTGTTGAGCGGCGGCGCTGAGGCCAAACTCCTCGACACGTACGAAACCGAGCGCATCGCGTTTGCCCGCAAACTGGTCGCCACCACGGACAGAGTGTTCACTTTCGTCACGGCCGAAGGGCGCATCGCCGATGTGCTGCGCACGCGTCTGGCGCCGTTCGTGATTCCGAAAATGGCATCGTTTGAGGCGTCCCGCGAGTTCCTGTTTCGCACGGTGTCGCAGATCACCCTGAATTATCGCGGGATGCCGTTGAGCACGGGTGTTGCCGGTCATGTTCACGGCGGCGACCGTCTGCCCTGGGCTCACGACGGTGAGGGGGACAATTTCGAATCGCTGAAGTGTCTGACCTGGCAGGTGCATGTGTATGGCGACACCAGCGATGAAATGATCGCCTGGTGCCACGAACATCATTTGCCGTTGCATGTGTTTGACTGGCGGCCGGCGTTTGAAGCGGCTGGCCTGGGGCGTAACGGGTTTTACCTGTTGCGGCCGGATACGTATGTGGCGATTGCCGACAATTCTGCCGATCCCAAGGTGATCGAGCGGTACTTCCGGGATCACGGGATCCGGCCGTTTTTCGGCGCCCGCTGATTCAACACCGTAGACATGTGGGAGCGGGCTTGCTCGCGAAGGCGGTGTGTCAGTCAACACTTGAATTAACTGACACACCGCCTTCGCGAGCAAGCCCGCTCCCACAGTGGTTTTGTGGTGGGGTTTAGATCCCGGCCAGCGCCAGGTCCATCGCGAAGTAAGTGAAGATCAGATCAGCGCCCGCCCGCTTGATTGCGCCAAGGCTCTCACGCACCACGCGATCCTCATCGATCGCCCCGGCCTGGGCGGCGAATTTGATCATCGCGTACTCGCCGCTCACCTGATACGCCGACAGCGGCAAACGCGAGGCTTCACGGATGTCGCGGATGATGTCCAGGTACGCGCCGGCCGGTTTGACCATCAGCGCGTCAGCGCCTTCCTGCTCGTCCATCAGTGATTCGCGCACGGCTTCGCGGCGGTTCATCGGGTTCATCTGATAGCTTTTGCGGTCGCCCTTGAGTGCGCTGCCGCCGGCTTCACGGAATGGACCGTAGAGCGCCGAGGCAAACTTGGTCGAATAGGCCATGATCGCGGTCTGGTTGAAACCCGCTTCATCGAGCGCCCGGCGAATGGCCTGAACCTGCCCGTCCATGGCGGCCGACGGGGCGATCACGTCGGCGCCGGCACGGGCCGCGGCCACCGCTTGTTTGCCGAGATTGATCAGGGTCTGGTCGTTGTCGACCTCATGGTTGTGCAGCACGCCGCAATGACCATGGTCGGTGTACTCACAGAAGCAGGTGTCGGACATCACGATCATGTCCGGCACCGCATCCTTGGCGATGCGCGACATGCGCGACACTAGACCGTTGTCGCTCCAGGTGTCGCTGCCGTTGCCGTCCAAATGGTGCGACACGCCGAACGTCATCACCGACTTGATCCCGGCGCGGGCATAACGCTCGATTTCACCCGCCAGTTTCGACTCCGGAATACGCATCACGCCGGGCATGCTTTTGATCGGTACGAAGTCGTCGATCTCTTCCTCGACAAAAATCGGCAGCACCAGATCGTTCAAGCTGAACTCGGTTTCCTGGAACAGGCTGCGCAGGCTCGCATTGCGGCGCAGACGGCGTGGACGTGCTTCGGGGAACTGACTGGACATGTGGATTTCCTGAAAAACGAAGGACGAGACGAAAGTCGTAGGGGGCGAAGCTTATGCCTTGCAAGGCGCGGGGCACAAACCTCGATCGCGGAATAAGCCCTTACCGGTTCGGCAATAGTCACCGCGATACAAGCCCCTGTAGCAGCTGCTACAGGGTTTTGTGGCAAGTTCTGCTAGAGCGTCAAGGTTCCGCTGATGCAGGTCACCACAGAACCGCCGATCCAGATCTCGTCGCCCACCTGCTCGACCTGAATGCGTCCGGCGCGGCCCATGGTCAGGCCCTGGCTGACCACATAGGACGCCGGCGCCAGTCCTTCGCTGAGCAACCATTGAGCAATTCCGGCGTTCAGGCTTCCGGTGGCGGGGTCTTCCGGCATGCCGTCGCCGGAGATGAACGCCCGCACTTCGAACTGTGCGTCATCACCCTCGCGCTCGGGATGCCATGGCGCGATGACACCGACGGCCAGGCCAAGCATTTGCGAATGATCCGGTTGCAGGTCCAGCACCTGCTGGCGATCCTCGACCATCACGGCCAGCCATCCGGCACCGTTGTCGACCCACTGAGTGCGCACAATCGCCCCCGATTCCAGCCCGAGCCCCCGC
>NZ_JAHBDP010000126.1:0-22607 GCF_019956495.1 Pseudomonas sp. BF-B-26
ACATTTACATTGGCTGATACACCGCCTTCGCGAGCAAGCCCGCTCCCACAGGGGGATTTGTGGCGTTAGTTGGATTTTCGCAGGGCAGCGTGTTGCGGGTTGAAGGTGAGTACGGCGAGCAGCGCGAATACCAGGGTCAGCCCGATGCACACCGCCAGCGCCAACGGATTGAACCGTTCATACAAGGCAAACCGCACCAGTTCCACCGCATGGGTGAACGGGTTCAACGCACACAGCCAGTACAACCACTCGCTGGACTCGCGCATCTTCCATAGCGGATACAGCGCCGAGGACAGGAAAAATAGCGGGAAGATCACGAAATTCATTACCCCGGCAAAGTTCTCCAGCTGGCGGATCGCGTTGGACAGCAACAAACCCAGCGCGCTGAGCATCAACGCCACCAGCAGCAACGCCGGCAAGGCGATCAACAGCCCCATGGCCGGTGGCTGCACGCCGTACACCCAGGCAATCGCCAGAAAGGCGTACACCTGCAACAGCGAGATCAACGAGGTGGCCAACAGTTTGCTGCACAGCAGGAAGGTCCGGGGCAGGGGGCTGGTCAGCAGCACGCGCATGCTGCCCATTTCCCGGTCGTAGACCATCGACAGCGAACCTTGCATGCCGTTGAACAGCAAGATCATGCAGGCCAGCCCAGGGATGATGTAGACCTCGTAGGGAATGTAGGTGTCGTAGGGCTCGATGATCGCGATCCCGAGTGCCGCACGAAAACCGGCGGCGAACACCAACAGCCACAGCAACGGCCGCACCAGCGCACTGAGAAACCGCGTGCGCTGCAAGACAAAACGCAGCCATTCGCGCAGCACGATGCCGCTGAAACATTGCCAGTAGGCATTCATTGGACGGCTCCTGAAGTGGTCAGTCGAGCGAAGGCCGAACCGAGATCGCCGCCGTGTTCCAGACTCAGCGCGTCGGCCTGTCCGCTGGCCACCAACCGGCCCTGATGGAGAATCAGCAAGTCATCGCTGGGCTGCACTTCATCGAGCAAATGCGTGGTCCAGAGCACACTGATGTTCTGTTCGCGGCACAGGCTGCGTATGTGTTGATTGAGCGCCAGCCGACTGGCCGGGTCGAGGCCGACACTGGCCTCATCGAGCAGCAGCAGGCGCGGTTCATGCAATAACGCTCGGGCGATTTCCACTCGGCGACGGTGGCCGCCGTTGAGTTCGCGAACCCGCTCGCGACGGCGTTCGGTCAAGGCCTGACGGGCCAGTTCGGCGTCGACCCGAAGGCCGGTCTGGCGCCGGGACATGCCATGCAGCGCGGCGTGATAACGCAGGTTTTGCTCGACGCTGAGGTCCAGGTCCAGCGTGCTTTGCTGAAACACCACACCCAGTTGCTTGAGTGCCGGACGCGCTGCGTTGCGCAACGAACAGCCACCGACGCGGATGTCACCGCGCTGCAAATCGTAGAGCCGGGTGAGCAGGGCGATCAGTGTCGATTTGCCCGCGCCATTCGGCCCCAGCAATGCAGCGAAACGGCCAGGTGCCAGGCTGAAACTCACCTGACGCAACGCCTCTTTTGCACCATAAGCGAAACTCAGTTCGCTGACTTCGAGTGCGTTCATGGGGTCACCACCACGCCCCACGGATAACGCCCGACCTTGATCGACTTGGTCACCTTGAGGCTGTCGACATCGATGACCGACACGTCGCCGCTGACACCGTTGGTAGCGAGCAATTGCTTTTGATCCGGGGTAAACGACATCTGCCAGACACGCCGGCCGACCAGCAGGTAATCAAGGATTTCGAAAGTCTTGGCGTCGATCACCGCCACATGATTGGCCGGGCCGAGCGCGACGAAACCGTACTTGCCGTCAGCGCTGAGTTTGATCCCCACCGGCTGGACTTTGTCCGGGTGTACGCCCTTGATCTGGAAGGTCAAAGTCTTGAGGACTTTGCGGGTGTCGACGTCGAGAATCGTCACGGTGCCGCCGATTTCCGCCGAAGCCCAGAGCTTCGAGCCATCGGGTGTGAACTCGACGAAGCGCGGCCGCTGATCCACCAGGGTGCTGTCCGCCAGGGTCTGGGTGCTGGTGTCGATCCAGTGCAGCATGTTGGTGGTTTCGCTGGTGTTCACCGCCCACTTGCCGTCGGGGCTGACGGCCATGCCTTCGGGTTCGACGCCGACGTTGATCTGGCTCAGCACCTTGGAGGTTTCGGTGTCGATCACCGTCACCAGCGCATCGTCTTCGTTGGAAACGTACAGCCAGCGATTA
Organism: Pseudomonas sp. BF-B-26; assembly: GCF_019956495.1. Classification (NCBI taxonomy): domain Bacteria; kingdom Pseudomonadati; phylum Pseudomonadota; class Gammaproteobacteria; order Pseudomonadales; family Pseudomonadaceae; genus Pseudomonas; species Pseudomonas sp. BF-B-26. The sequence goes on from NZ_JAHBDP010000126.1 coordinate 2,237, forward strand.
TTCGGGTGCAGGGCGAATTGTTCAGGATCTTTGCCCGAGGGCAGTTCCTTGATGATCTTGCGCGTGGCCACGTCCATCACCTGGACCCGGTCCGAGTCGCTGGCGCAGATGTACAGCAGCTTGTTGTCGTGGGACAGCAGCAGACCGCGCGGGCGCTGGCCGACGGGCAGGGTGTCGGTGACTTGCAGGGTCTGAAGGTCGATCAGGCTCAGGCTGTCGTCCTTTTCGTTGGAGACCCAGGCGGTGCTGGCCGCGGCGTGCCCGGCGGCAAGCAGCAGGGCCCAGAAAAGCAGGGAGCGGCAGAGCAGGGTGCGGCGCATGGCGGATTCCTTGTTGTTTTAATTATCGGGTCAGGGGAAACGGCAGGTGACTTCGGCCTTGTCGTAGCCGAGGCTGTCCATTTCGTTGAAGGGATGCAGGAAGCCGTCTTGCGGCGACGTGCTGACCAGCGCCCGGGGCTGCACGATGGGAATGGGTTGGCGCAACTGGCCGTTCCACGGCCGATAACTGAGCTTGCGACCCTTGAAACCGTCCAGTGGCAATTGATCGCTGATCTCAAGCATACGGATCGCCACCGGATCGACCTGACGCAGTTTGCTCACGGCACTGGCGATGCTGCGCACGGCGATCCAGGCCGCGAAATCGCGGTCATTCATCCAGCGCCCGGTCAGGGCTTCGAAGCGTTTCTGCAACTGGGCGGCGCCGTAGGTTTCCACGGTTTTGTGCCAGCCCACCGGGGTCAGCCCCTGAGTGCCGGCGACTGGCCGTGGGTACCAGGTCTGGTAGGGCACGTATTCGCCGAAATCGCCCCGTTCATCCGCCACCAGCACCACGTCGTACTCGGCGGTCTGGGTGAACAGTGGCATGTCGGCCTGGGCGCTGCGGCGCTGATCGTTGTCGAAACTCCAGGCTTTTTCCGCGACCAGTTTCAGGCCAAAGCGTTTGGCGGCGCGGCGCAGGGCGGCTGCATAGGCTTGATCGTCCGGGGTCGGGCCGACGATCAGCAGCGCCCGTTGCCATTTGCGCACCACCAGAAATTGCGCCAGTGCATCGGCGAGCATCGCCCGGCTCGGCAAGCTGTGCAGCACGTTCGGCAGGCAGTCGGTGGTGCGCAGGCTGTCGTCGGGGCTGCCGGCGTTGAACAGCAAGCTGTCGGGCAGCACAGCGGCGAGTCGGCGCAGGCTGGCGGCCGGTGCGTTGACGACAAACAGGCGCAGACCTTGTTCATGTTGAGCCTTGGCCGCTTCGACCAGGGCATCCGGATTGTCGACGTTGGCGCTGACCAGGGTGTAGCTCTGGTTGAGGAAACGCCCGGTGCTGTTGCTGTCAGTGATGGCCAGTTCGGCGCCACGCAACCCGGCATCGACCGGCTCGGGAATCACGTTCGACAGCAACGGGCCCGGATCAGGGCGATAGCCCAGGTAGCCGATCTGCACCTGCAACGGCGCGTCCGCAGCCTGGCTCTGGGTCGCCAACCCGGCGGCGCAGGCAATCGCCAACAGATAGATCAGGGCGTAAGGGGCAAGCTGGCGCATAGGGCACTCCATTACAGGTAGCGCCAGCATAGGAACGCTGTGAGGCAGAAGGAAATATGCAGAAAGTACCAGTGAGCCAGTACCAAGGTAGTAACTCGCCCGGGGTGGCGCGGTTTTAGCATGGGCAATAACGGCCATCACACGGGAGGCGATTGATCATGCGTATTCTCAAAGCGCTGCTCTTGCCGTTGCTACTGATCCTGACCCTGATCGGCGTCGACAAGCTCCACGGCCCGCGTCCCGCGCCATTGCTGGTCTTGCCCGCGCCTGCGGGTCGATGATCGTTCCCACGCTCTGCGTGGGAATGCAGCCCGGGACGCTCTGCGTCCCTTCCAGAGCCGAACGCCCGTTGAGGCATTCCCACGCAGAGCGCGGGAACGATCAATGGTGGGGCACCAGGCACACTTGTCCCAAGTCGTCGGGTAACCGCTGCAACCCTCCATGTTCGCATCCTGAACAATCGCTTGTTGCCGGGAATACTTTCCGTACGGCCACAAGCCCTACTACCAAGGAACTAGACCGCGACCACCAAAGCAGCATGGGGCTTGTGCGAAGCCCTTCCTAAGATGGGTGCCATAGCCTCTTCAAAGAGGTTTTGCGTGCAATCAAGAGGGCATAACAATGACAACAAAACGCAACGCCTTACTCGTTGCCGGTCTGCTGGCCGGCTTTATCAGCGCAGGTTCTGTCTGGGCCCACGGCAACGTGGTCCCTCAGGCTGTCGAAACACCAGGCCTGACCCCGATCAAAGACGCCGGTGTGCCGATCGATGCCGATGGTTGGGCATCGGTGAACCCTTACCGCACCTCGCCGGAACATGACAAAGCCCTGGAAATCGGCTCATCGGCTTACAACCAGAACTGTGCGGCCTGTCATGGCCTGGAAGCCAAGTCCGGTGGCATCGCCCCTGATTTGCGCATGCTCGATGTCGCTGATGCCGGTGATGAGTGGTTCGTCGAACGCGTGCGCCATGGCGCCGTGCGTGACGGCCGGGTCTACATGCCGAAGATGGCCGACTACCTGAGCCAGGAAGCCTTGTGGGCGGTACGCACTTATCTGGACAGCGTTCACGTCGAGGAGTAATCCATGCGCCTGCTCGCTGTGTTGATCAGTGCTGTGTTGCTGTGCTGCCAGGCGGTGCAGGCGCAGGTCCGTACCTATGACGAAATGATCGCCGCCAGGGAACTCAAAGTGGCGGTCTACAAGGACTTCGCCCCTTACAGTTTTGAAGACGCCGGCCAGGCCCGGGGCGTTGATGTCGAACTCGCCGAGGCATTGGCCAAGGCACTCGGCGTGCGCCTGACGTTGATTTGGGCGCCCGCCGGCGAGAAGCTCGATGACGACCTGCGCGATTACATCTGGCGCGCCAGTCAATTGCACGACCTGCAACTGGCCGACCTGATGATGCGCGTGCCGTACGACCGCGATTACGCGCAGAAGCGCAATGAACTGGGTGAGCTGGAAAACGGCCATGTGGTGATGTTCGGGCCGTACCAGAACGAACAATGGCAGGTTGCCTATGACCGTCGCCGGCTGGACAAAGTCGGTAGCGTCGCCGTGTTCGAGCACCACCCGATCGGCGTCGAAGTCGACAGCGTACCGTCGTTCTACCTGACCTCGGTGTTCAACGGCATGCTTGCCGGCAAAACCCACCACTATCCCGGCGTGCCCCAGGCTTTCGCGGCCATGAAAGCCGGTGAAGTCGACGCCGTCATGGCCATGCGCGGCGAGATCGACTGGCAGGTTCATGAAGCCAACGACCCGCAAGTGGCGCTGGCGGAGAACGCCTACCCGAACATGGGCAAGCAGCTTTGGGAGATCGGCATGGCGGTGCACGAAAGCAACCGTCAACTGGCCTATGCCGTGGAAGAGGCGCTGGAAACCTTGATTCGCGAAGGCGCAGTCAAGACCATTTATGGCCATTACGGCCTGCGCTATGACGTGCCCGAGATGTATCAACAGTGAACTGGCGAGCGGCTTGTCTGTTGGCCTGTTGGTTACCCATCGTCGCGCACGCGGTGGACATCGACCCGGGCAAAGACCCGGTGCCCTCGGTGATGTGGGCCTTCTATCACAAGCAAATGCTCGGCGATGCGCCGTTCGTGTTCGACGAGCGGGTCAAGCTGCTGGCACCACCGTTCGCCGAAGACGCCCGGCAAGTGCCGCTGGAAATCGATGCGCGATCGTTCAAGGGCGAAGTGGTGAAAATCCTCGCCTGGGCCGAACTCAACCCTTTGCCGAAAATCGTCGATTTCCAACCGCTGGACCGCGTGCTGCCGTGGCTGTCGATCCGCATCCGTATCGAACAGGCAACGCCATTGCGCGCGGCAGTGCTGACCCGCGATGGGTTGTGGCATGTCGGCTCGACGCTGATCGATGCGGCAGGCGGTGGTTGCACGGCGCCGAGTGTGGTGCGCACTCAACCGGGCTGGGAAGAGCACATCGGCGAAGTGCTGGGCGGTCGTTATCCCCGTGGTGAATTCAGCCGTGTGCGCATGCAGGTGGCGCATCCGATGGACAACGGCATGGTCAGCGGCATCCCGGAATTCTTCATCAACCATGCTGAACTGCGGGATCAGAACGATCAGCTGCTGGCCCGTTTGGAGTTGTTTCCCGCCGTCAGTGAAAACTCCAACCTGGCCTTCGATATCGAAGGGGCAGGGCAGACGCGCCTGATGCTGCGCGACAACAGCGGCAATCAATTCGATGCGGCCATACCCTGACCCAAAGGAGCGCGTGATGCGCTGGATGCTGCTGTTGTTCATGAGCCTGAGCCTGCCGGTTCTGGCCGATCTCGACTACTCGCTCAAGCCCCGGCAGATCGCCGAAGACACCTGGCTGCTGGAAGGCAGCACCGATAATTTCGCCAAGGCCAACGGCGGCAACATCGTCAACACCGCGTTCATCGTCACCGAGCAGGGTGTGGTGGTGATCGATACCGGGCCGTCGAAACGCTACGGCGAAGCGATGCGCAGAGCCATTGCCGCGATCACCGACAAACCAGTGATCGAGGTGCTGCTGACCCATCATCATCCTGATCATGTACTCGGCAACCAGGCCTTCACTGACGTGCCGATCGGCGCGTTGGCCGGCACCACCGAACTGTTGCATCAGCAGGGCGATGCCATGGCCGAGAACATGTATCGCCTGGTGGGCGACTGGATGCGCGGCACCGAAGTGGTGTTGCCGACCCGGACGCTGACGCCCGGCGTGCAAAGTTTTGGGAATCACGATCTGCGTCTGCTGGGCCTGGGTGGGCACACGGGCGCGGATCTGGCTATTCTCGACCAGAAAACCGGCGTGCTGTTTGCCGGGGACCTGGTGTTTTACCAACGGGCGCTGACCACGCCCAACAGTCCGGGGCTGTCGGTTTGGCTGGCGGACATCGCCACCCTTCAAGACTTGCCGTGGACGCTGATCGTGCCCGGCCATGGACCGGTGGCCACGGATCAACAGCCGTTCGAACAGATGCGCGACTACCTGAGCTGGCTCGACCAGCTCATGCGCGATGGCGCCGCCAATGGCAGTGATATGGCCGAGATGATCCGCAGCCCCATTCCCGAACGGTTTGCCGGGATCAGCCTGAGTCGTTACGAGCTGATCCGCAGCGTCAGCCACCTGTATCCGCGCTACGAGCGCGCACAAATGCCCCGAGTCGATTCCGCCGCGAACAAATGATCAACAAAAATCCCCTGTGGGAGCGGGCTTGCTCGCGAAGAGGCCCTCACTTTCACCATTGATGTCGCCTGACACACCGTCTTCGCGAGCAAGCCCGCTCCCACAGGGGCCAGTGTCGATCTATATATCCGGTGTCCATCTCATCCGACCCGGTACTAAGGAACTAGCAATCTCAGCACTGCGGGCAATTGTTCCAAGGGCGGCGGCGCCCAAGAATCTGCACCAGACCGGGAAAATTTACCGGGTATAACAAAAAACTGCAGAGGTAGCCGTCATGACCCAACCCGCACGTCGCCAACCCTTCGTCTTGAGTGTGCTGCTCAGTGCCATGCTGTTGTCTGGCTCGGCATTGGCCGGCGTCACTGATAAAGACATCCTCCAGGACCCCAAGAACCCGGAGCAGATCGTCACCAACGGTCTGGGCGTCCAGGGTCAACGCTACAGCCCGCTGGACACGCTCAACGTCAACAACGTGAAGGATTTGCGGCCGGTCTGGGCATTCTCCTTCGGCGGTGAAAAACAACGCGGTCAGCAAGCACAGCCGATGATCAAGGACGGCGTGATGTACATGACCGGTTCCTACTCGCGGGTGTTTGCGGTGGATGCGCGCACCGGCAAGAAGCTCTGGCAATACGATGCGCGCCTGCCCGATGACATCCGCCCTTGCTGCGACGTGATCAACCGGGGTGTCGCGCTGTACGGCGACCTGGTGATCTTCGGCACCCTCGACGCCAAGCTTGTGGCCTTGAACAAGGACACCGGCAAAGTCGTCTGGAGCAAGAAAGTCGCCGACCACAAGGAAGGCTATTCCATCAGCGCCGCGCCGTTGGTGATCAACGGCAAACTGATCACCGGCGTCGCCGGTGGCGAGTTCGGGGTGGTGGGCAAAATCGAAGCCTACGACCCGAAAAACGGCGACCTGCTGTGGACGCGTCCAACCGTCGAAGGCCACATGGGCTACACCTACAAGGACGGCAAAGCGGTAGAGAACGGCATCTCCGGCGGTGAAGCCGGCAAGACCTGGCCCGGCGACCTCTGGAAAACCGGCGGCGCGGCGCCTTGGCTGGGCGGTTACTACGACCCGGAAACCAATCTGCTGCTGTTCGGCACCGGCAACCCGGCGCCATGGAACTCGCACCTGCGTCCTGGCGACAACCTCTACTCCTCGTCGCGTCTGGCGCTGAACCCGGACGACGGCACCATCAAGTGGCACTTCCAGAGCACGCCTCACGACGGCTGGGACTATGACGGCGTAAACGAGCTGATCTCGTTCAACTACACCGAAGGCGGCAAAGAGATCAAAGCCGCCGCGACCGCTGACCGTAACGGCTTTTTCTACGTGCTGGATCGCACCAACGGCAAATTCATCCGCGGCTTCCCGTTCGTGGACAAAATCACCTGGGCCACTGGCCTGGATAAAGACGGCCGGCCGATCTACAACGAAGCCAGCCGTCCAGGCGCACCGGGCACCGAAGCCAAAGGCAGTTCGGTATTCGTAGCACCAGCATTCCTCGGCGCGAAAAACTGGATGCCGATGGCCTACAACAAGGACACCGGACTGTTCTATGTGCCGTCCAACGAATGGGGCATGGACATCTGGAACGAAGGCATCGCGTACAAGAAAGGCGCGGCGTTCCTCGGTGCCGGTTTCACCATCAAACCGTTGAATGAAGACTACATCGGCGTGCTTCGCGCCATCGACCCGAAAACCGGCAAGGAAGTCTGGCGCCACAAAAACTACGCGCCGCTGTGGGGCGGGGTACTGACCACCAAGGGCAACCTGGTGTTCACCGGCACGCCGGAAGGTTTCCTGCAGGCGTTCAATGCCAAGACCGGCGAGAAAGTCTGGGAATTCCAGACCGGCTCCGGCGTACTCGGCTCCCCTGTAACTTGGGAAATGGACGGCGAACAGTACGTCTCCGTGCTGTCCGGTTGGGGCGGCGCCGTACCGCTGTGGGGCGGCGAAGTGGCCAAGCGCATCAAGGACTTCAACCAGGGCGGCATGCTCTGGACGTTCAAGCTGCCGAAAGACCTGGTGGCCAAGCACTGATACCTGCCACTGATCGTTCCCACGCTCTGCGTGGGAATGCCTCACCGGACGCTCCGCGTCCGCTCTGGGACGCAGAGCGTCCCTGGCTGCATTCCCACGCGGAGCGTGGGAACGATCAATCGCATAACCCCTGTGGGAGCGGGCTTGCTCGCGAAAACGGTATGTCAGTCACATCAATGTTGGATGTGCCGCTGCCTTCGCGAGCAAGCCCGCTCCCACATGGGAATTTGTGTGAAACCTACTACCAAATAACGAGAGTCCTCCTGCCAACGGCGCATACGTCTGACGCGCAGGGCTCTCTACTATCGGTTCATCGCCTGTTTGCCCGACAGGCATCGACCCAGACAGAGGCCCACCATGATCTACGCACAACCTGGTACACCTGGCGCCATCGTTACGTTTAAACCGCGCTACGGCAATTTCATCGGCGGCGAGTTCGTCGCCCCGGTCAATGGTGAGTACTTCACCAACTCCTCGCCGGTCACCGGTGAAGTCATCGCCGAATTCCCGCGCTCCAACGCCGCGGACATCGAAAAAGCCCTCGACGCCGCGCATGCCGCCGCTGACGCCTGGGGCAAGACCTCGGCGCAAGACCGCTCACTGGTGCTGCTGAAAATCGCCGACCGCATCGAGCAGAACCTGGAAATCCTCGCCGTCACCGAGTCCTGGGACAACGGCAAAGCCGTGCGCGAAACCCTCAATGCCGACGTGCCGCTGGCCGCCGACCATTTCCGTTATTTTGCCGGTTGCATCCGCGCTCAAGAGGGCGGTGCCGCCGAGATCAACGAGCTGACCACCGCCTATCACTTCCACGAGCCGCTGGGCGTGGTCGGACAGATCATCCCGTGGAACTTCCCGCTGCTGATGGCCGCCTGGAAACTCGCCCCGGCCCTGGCTGCCGGTAACTGCGTGGTACTCAAACCCGCCGAGCAGACGCCGCTGTCGATCATGGTCTTCGCTGAACTGATCGCCGATTTGCTGCCACCCGGCGTGCTGAACATCGTTCAGGGCTTCGGTCGTGAAGCCGGTGAGGCGCTGGCCACCAGCAAGCGCATCGCCAAGATTGCCTTCACCGGTTCCACCCCGATTGGCGCGCACATCATGAAATGCGCGGCCGAGAACATCATTCCGAGCACGGTCGAACTGGGCGGCAAGTCGCCAAACATCTTCTTCGAAGACATCATGCAAGCCGAGCCACAGTTCATCGAGAAGGCCGCCGAAGGCCTGGTGCTGGCGTTCTTCAACCAGGGCGAAGTCTGCACCTGTCCATCGCGAGCGCTGGTGCAGGAGTCGATCTACGACGACTTCATGAAAGTGGTGATGCAGAAGATCGTCAAGATCAAGCGCGGCAACCCGCTGGACACCGAAACCATGGTCGGCGCCCAGGCGTCCGAGCAGCAATACGACAAGATCCTCTCGTACCTGAAAATCGCCCAGGAAGAGGGCGCCGAGCTGCTCACCGGCGGCGCGGCCGAGCGTCTTGAGGGCGACTTGTCGACGGGTTATTACATCCAGCCGACCCTGCTCAAGGGCCACAACAAAATGCGCGTGTTCCAGGAAGAAATCTTCGGCCCGGTGGTGGGTATCACCACCTTCAAGGACGAAGCCGAAGCCCTGGCGATTGCCAACGACAGCGAGTTCGGCCTCGGCGCCGGTCTGTGGACCCGCGACATCAACCGTGCCTACCGCATGGGCCGGGCGATCAAGGCCGGGCGCGTCTGGACCAACTGCTACCACCTGTACCCGGCCCATGCCGCGTTTGGTGGCTACAAGAAGTCCGGTGTCGGCCGTGAAAACCACAAGATGATGCTCGACCACTATCAGCAGACCAAAAACCTGCTGGTGAGCTACGACATCAATCCGATGGGGTTCTTCTAACCTGACAGGCACCACACCCCCTTGTGGGAGCGGGCTTGCTCGCGAAGGCGGCGGCACATCCAATATTGATGTGACTGACAGACCGCTTTCGCGAGCAAGCCCGCTCCCACATTGGTTCTGTGTGTACTGCAAAACCGCGCAACACCCCCTACCAATGCACGCCGCCACCTCGTTCGAAAGTAGCATTCGGGTGCCTGGCGCCCCGTGCATTAATGGCTTTACCGGAATCGTCCGGCACAAGAAGAGGATTGACCCATGTGGACTAAACCCGCGTTTACCGATCTGCGCATTGGCTTCGAAGTGACGATGTATTTCGCCAACCGCTGATTGTTCACCCGGCCAGCTGTTGCGTTGGCCGGGCCTGCCTTCTGGAGCATTGCCCATGCACATTCGCGTTCTCGGATCCGCCGCTGGCGGTGGTTTTCCGCAATGGAATTGCAACTGCCGCCAGTGCGCCGCGATGCGCAATGGCAGCCTGCGGGCCCAACGCCGGACCCAGTCCTCGATTGCCCTGAGCGACAACGGTGTGGATTGGGTGCTGTGCAATGCTTCACCGGACATTCGCGCGCAACTCGAGAGTTTCGCGCCGCTGCAACCGGCGCGCCGGGTGCGTGATACCGCGATTGCCGGCATCGTCCTGCTGGACAGCCAGATCGACCATTGCACCGGCCTGCTGACTCTGCGCGAAGGCTGCCCGCATCAGGTCTGGTGCACCGAACGGGTCCATCAAGACCTGAGCAGCGGCTTCCCGTTGTTCACCATGCTCAAGCACTGGAACGGCGGGTTGCAGTGGCAACCGGTCGGACTGGACCGCGAGCCCTTCAGCATTCCGGCGTGCGCGCACCTGAGATTTCGCGCGATCCCCTTGGTCAGCAACGCACCGCCGTACTCGCCCAATCGCGGCAATCCGCAGCCGGGCGACACCATCGGGTTGTTTATCGAAGACCGGCGCAGCGGTGCTTCGCTGTTCTACGCGCCGGGTCTGGGCCAAGTCGACGACGAGGTGCTGAGCTGGATGCAACGCGCCGATTGCCTGTTGCTGGACGGCACCTTGTGGCGCGACGACGAGATGCGAGTCTGCGACGTCGGCCAGAACCTGGGCAGTGAAATGGGACACCTGTCGCAAAGCGGCCCCGGCGGCATGCTCGACATCCTTGAAGGCTTCACCCGCCAGCGCAAGGTGCTGATCCACATCAACAACACCAACCCGATCCTCGATGAAGACTCCGCCGAGCGGGCGCTGCTGGAGCGGCGCGGGATCGAAGTGGCCTATGACGGAATGAGTATTGAGCTGTAGCGGAGGGCCTCATCGCGAGCAAGCCCGCTCCCACAGGGTTTTGTGTACACCGAAGACCCCTTGTGGGAGCGGGCTTGCTCGCGAAGGCGCCAGAACAGACACCGCAGAGCTTCCAGGAGAACCGCAATGACTGCCACCCCAATGACCCCCACCGAATTCGAAGCGGCCCTGCGCGCCAAAGGCGCCTACTACCACATCCATCATCCATTCCACCAAGCCATGTACGCCGGCCGATCAACCCGCGAGCAGATTCAAGGCTGGGTCGCCAATCGCTTCTATTATCAGGTGAACATCCCCCTGAAGGACGCGGCGATTCTCGCCAACTGCCCGGACCGCGACGTGCGCCGGGAATGGCTGCAGCGAATTCTCGACCACGACGGTGCACCGGGCAGCGAAGGCGGGATCGAAGCCTGGCTGCGGCTGGGCGAAGCGGTGGGACTGGATCGCGAGCAGATCCTCTCCCAGGAACTGGTGCTGCCCGGTGTACGTTTCGCCGTCGACGCCTACGTCAATTTCGCCCGTCGCGCCTGTTGGCAGGAAGCCGCCAGCAGTTCGCTGACCGAGCTGTTTGCGCCACAGATCCACCAATCCCGGCTCGATGCCTGGCCGACCCATTACCCGTGGATCGACGTCGGCGGTTACGACTATTTCCGTACTCGCCTGGGTCAGGCGCGACGGGATGTCGAGCATGGCTTGCGCATCACGCTCGCGCACTACGTCACGGTCGAAGGCCAGCAACGCATGCTGGAAATCCTGCAATTCAAGCTCGACGTGCTGTGGAGCATGCTCGACGCCATGAGCATGGCCTACGAGCTGGAGCGCCCGCCGTATCACAGCGTCACCACGGAGCGGGTCTGGCACCGGGGGATTGCCCTGTGAGCCTGATCAACCGCGAACAATCACCATCGCTGCGTCAGGGTTTTCGCCTGCAATGGGAACCGCGTCAGGACTGTCACGTCCTGCTGTACCCCGAAGGCATGATCAAACTCAATGTCAGTGCTGGGCAGATCCTTGAACTGGTGGACGGCCAGCGCAGCGTTGCAACGATCATTGATCGACTGTCTGAGAGTTTCCCCGGCGTACCGGGGATCGACGAAGATGTGCTGGCGTTTCTGGAGGTGGCCCATGCTCAATTCTGGATCGAGTGACTCGCCTCCGGGCCCGCCGCTGTGGCTGTTGGCGGAGCTGACCTACCGTTGCCCGTTGCAATGCCCGTATTGCTCCAACCCGCTGGACTTTGCCCAGTCAGGCGAAGAGTTGAGCACCGAAGAGTGGATCCGGGTGTTCCGCGAGGCCCGGGAGATGGGCGCCGCGCAACTGGGCTTTTCCGGCGGCGAGCCGTTGGTTCGCCAGGACCTGGCCGAACTGATCAAGGCCGCCCGGGACATGGGTTACTACACTAACCTGATCACTTCGGGCATTGGCCTGACCGAGCAGAAAGTGCGCGATTTCAAGGTCGCGGGGCTGGACCATATCCAGATCAGTTTCCAGGCCGCTGACGAGGCGGTGAACAACATGCTCGCCGGTTCGCGCAAGGCCTTTGCCCAGAAACTCGCCATGGCCCGTGCGGTGAAGGCCCAGGGCTACCCGATGGTGCTGAACTTCGTCACCCATCGGCACAACATCGACCAGATCGCGCAGATCATCGACTTGTGCCTGGAGCTGGAAGCGGATTTCGTCGAGTTGGCGACGTGCCAGTTCTACGGCTGGGCCGAGCTCAACCGGGTAGGCCTGTTGCCCACGCGCGAACAATTGCAGCGTGCCGAGCGCATCACTAACGAATACCGCGAGCGTCTTGAAGCGCAGGGTCATCCGTGCAAGCTGATCTTCGTCACCCCGGACTACTACGAAGAACGCCCCAAGACCTGCATGAACGGCTGGGCTAATCTGTTTCTCGACATCACCCCCGACGGCACGGCATTGCCCTGCCACAGCGCCCGACAGTTGCCGGTGCAGTTTCCCAATGTGCGCGAGCACAGCATCGAGCACATCTGGACTGATTCTTTCGGTTTCAATCGCTTTCGTGGCGATGACTGGATGAAGGAACCGTGCCGCTCCTGCGATGAGAAGCACAAGGACCTGGGCGGCTGCCGCTGCCAGGCCTTCATGCTGACCGGCGACGCCGCCAACGCGGACCCGGTGTGCAGCAAATCCCCGCACCACGGTGTGATTCTCAAGGCTCGCGAGGAAGCCGACGCACCGGGGCAGGGCATGGAACACCTGACGTTGCGTAACGAGAAGGCTTCGCGACTGATCTACCGCGGATAAATCGAGAGCTGACACAGATCCCCCTGTGGGAGCGAACTGTGGCGAGGGGATTTATCCCCGTTGGGTGGCGCAGCCGCCCCAAAATCTTGGGCCTGCTTCGCAGTCCAGCGGGGATAAATCCCCTCGCCACAGTTCGTTCCCACAGGGAATCTCCGGTGAGTTCAGAGTCTGAGTACACCAGCGGTGCTACCCATTGGTCTGATTGCATTCACCGCCGGATGCTTTAGTGTGGACATTACCTTCCAAAACAATAAAAACAGGCTTTCCAATGAGCCAGAGTCTCAGTCAACTGCGTAAATTCGTTTCGCCTGAAATCATCTTTGGTGCCGGCTGCCGGCACAACGTCGGCAATTGCGCCAAAACCTTTGGTGCCCGCAAGGTGCTGCTGGTCAGCGATCCCGGTGTGATTGCCGCCGGTTGGGTCGCCGATGTCGAGGCCAGCCTGCAAGCCCAGGGCATCGAGTACGTCCTGTACAGCGCGGTCTCGCCCAACCCGCGGGTCGAAGAAGTGATGCTCGGTGCCGATCTGTACCGGGAAAACCATTGCGATGTGATCGTGGCCGTCGGTGGCGGCAGTCCGATGGATTGCGGCAAAGGCATCGGCATTGTCGTCGCCCATGGGCGCAGCATTCTCGAATTCGAAGGCGTGGACACCATCCGCGTCCCGAGTCCGCCGCTGATCCTGATTCCGACCACCGCCGGGACCTCGGCCGATGTCTCGCAATTCGTGATCATCTCCAACCAGCAAGAACGCATGAAGTTCTCCATCGTCAGTAAGGCGGTGGTCCCGGACGTGTCGCTGATCGACCCGGAAACCACCCTGAGCATGGACCCGTTCCTGTCGGCCTGTACCGGCATCGATGCGTTGGTGCATGCCATCGAAGCATTTGTCTCCACCGGTCACGGGCCGTTGACCGACCCCCATGCACTGGAGGCGATGCGCCTGATCAACGGCAACCTGGTGCAGATGATCGCCAACCCGCACGACATCGCCCTACGTGAAAAAATCATGCTCGGCAGCATGCAGGCCGGGCTGGCGTTCTCCAACGCGATCCTCGGCGCGGTGCACGCGATGTCCCACAGCCTCGGTGGCTTCCTCGATTTGCCCCATGGCTTGTGCAACGCGGTGCTGGTGGAGCACGTGGTGGCGTTCAACTACAGCTCCGCACCGGAGCGTTTCAAGGTGATCGCCGAGACCTTTGGCATCGATTGCCGTGGCTTGAATCACCGGCAGATTTGCGGGCGTCTGGTGGAACACCTGATCGCGCTCAAACACGCCATCGGCTTCCACGAAACCCTAGGATTGCACGGGGTCAGCACGGCGGACATTCCGTTCCTGTCGCAACACGCCATGCACGACCCGTGCATCCTGACCAACCCGCGCGAGTCCAGTCAGCGTGATGTCGAGGTCGTCTATGGCGAAGCCCTCTGACGAACAGCAACGGGCGCTGGCGGGGTTACTGGGATTAGGCAGCCATTCGGCGCGCAAGAGTCATTACCCGGAACTGGCTGCGCGCCTCGACGAGCTGGAAGCTGAGCGCAATCGCTACAAATGGCTGTTCGAAAACGCGGTCCACGGGATCTTTCAGGCCAGCCTCCTGGAAGGCATGCGCGCCGCCAACCCGGCACTGGCGCGGATGCTCGGCTACGACAATCCCCAGGAAGTACTGTTTTCCCTGGCCGATCTGGCGAGCAATCTGTTTGTCAACGGCGCGCAAGAGCTGGAAAACATCGGTGAAATGCTCAAGCGCGAGCGCAGTCTGCTTGGCTACGAAACCCAATTGCGGCGCAAGGATGGCAGCAGCGTCGACGTGCTGATGAACCTGTTGCTCAAGCCCGATCAGGAAGGGCTGGTGGAAGGTTTTGTCGCCGACATCACCGAACGCAAACTCGCCCAGCAGCGTCTGCAACAACTCAATGATGAACTGGAGCAGCGGGTCACCGCGCGCACCGACGAGTTGCTGGAAGCCAACCGTAACCTGCAACAGCAGATCACCCAGCGTAAACAGATTGCCCAAGCCTTGCGCGATGCCCGGGATGCCGCCGAAGCCGCCAATCGCAGCAAGGACAAATACCTCGCCGCCGCCAGTCATGACCTGCTGCAACCGCTCAATGCCGCGCGTTTGCTGATCTCGACCCTGCGCGAACGCAAACTGCCCGACGTCGAACAGGTGCTGGTGGAGCGGACGCACCAGGCGCTCGAAGGCGCAGAAGATTTGCTCACCGATTTGCTGGATATTTCCCGGCTCGATCAGGCCGCGGTCAAACCGGACATTGCGCTGTACCGCCTCGACGAATTGCTCGCGCCGTTGGTCTCGGAGTTCCAGTCAGTGGCCCAGGCTGCAGGGTTGAACCTGCGGGTGCACATGGGCGATTACGCCATCAGCACCGACCTGCGCCTGATGACGCGGATCCTGCGCAACTTCCTCAGCAACGCCTGCCGCTACACCGACGAGGGCAGCATCCTGCTGGGGGCCAGACGCCGGGGTGAAATGCTGCGCCTGGAAGTCTGGGACACCGGGCGCGGGATCGCGGCGGACCGACTGGATTCGATCTTCCTCGAGTTCAACCAAC
The DNA here is from genome assembly GCF_019956495.1 of Pseudomonas sp. BF-B-26. Taxonomy (NCBI): domain Bacteria; kingdom Pseudomonadati; phylum Pseudomonadota; class Gammaproteobacteria; order Pseudomonadales; family Pseudomonadaceae; genus Pseudomonas; species Pseudomonas sp. BF-B-26. The sequence continues at coordinate 17,517 of NZ_JAHBDP010000126.1, forward strand.
TGGACGTCGGCCGCGCCGCCGACCGCAAGGGTGTGGGCCTGGGGCTGGCCATCGTTGAACGTATCGCCAAGATCCTCGGCTATAAAGTCGGGGTTCATTCGCTGCCAGGACGCGGTTCGATGTTCAGCATCGACGTGCCGATTTCCCATGAGGTTCCACTGCCGATCAGCCTGGCGGCACCACAACCCGGCACCGGCAATCCATTGCCTGGCCGGCGTTTGCTGGTGCTGGACAACGAAGTGAGCATCCTCGAAAGCATGAGCGCGCTGCTCGGGCAATGGGGCTGCGAAGTGGTGACGGCCACCGATGAATGCTCTGCACTGGCCGCCTTGCAGGGACGACCGCCGGAACTGATTCTGGCGGACTACCACCTCGATCACGGGGTGGTGGGCTGTGACGTGGTCAGGCATTTGCGCGAGCATTACCACCAGGCGATTCCGGCAGTGATCATCACTGCCGATCGCACGGATCAGTGTCGGCGCTCATTGCAGCGACTCGACGCACCGCTGCTGAACAAACCGGTGAAACCCGGCAAGTTGCGTGCGGTGCTGAGTCAGTTGCTGGGGTAGCGATAGTGCAGGCTGAAACCGAGCTCGACTGACTCGCCTTGCTCCAGCAATCGCAACCCCGGTCGACCGGGCAGGTGATGCGCGTTGACCGGGTGGCTCACCGGTTCGATACAGAAAAAATCCAGGCCCACCGGGCAGTAGAGCAGGAAGTAATCGCTGCCGGTGGCCCGGCATTCCAGTTCATAACCCAACGCTGGCTGGCGGATCAGGCAATGGCCGTCCCATTGGCAGAAGCCGTTGTCGACCAATGTGCCGGGCAACGTCTTGAGTGACTGGAAATCCCATTCGGCCGGCACCGCACTGAGGTGTGTCGGCAGTTTGGTCCCGTCACACAACCATACTTGCCGGGCTTGCGCCTGCAACTGGGTGCCCGTGGTACGCGGAAAGTAAGGGTGTAAACCGAGCCCATGCCAGGCAGGACTTTCGGCCAGATGAGTGACCTTAAGATCAATGCTCAGTTTGCCGCCGCTCAGATGGAATCGTTGCCGGGCGCGATAGGCGAAGGGCGTGGTGCTGTCGAGTTGCAGCACGACTTCATCACGCGTCTGCGAAACCACCTGCCACGGCTGTTGCCAGGCACTGCCGTGAATCGGCAGGGGATCGGTGAGGCTGTTGGGTGTCAGTGCCAGCCAGCCCTCGGGGCATTCAAAACCCCCTTCTGCAATGCGGTTCGACCACGGTGCCAAGGGAAAGCAGCCGAGTTTGCCGGGCAGACCGGTGTTCAGCGCATGGGCATCGCTGTGGCGCAACAGCGGCAGACCCGTGCCGCGTACACTCCAGTTGACGATGCTGCCACCGAGTTCGGGGGCGAGGGTGAGGTGGGTCAGTTCGTCTTCGAGGTTCAGCAGTTTTGGCGTCATGTTGATTTTTACTAGCTCATTGAAAGGCTTTTGTGGCGAGGGAGCTTGCTCCCGCTCGGCTGCGAAGCAGTCGCAAATACAGGAAACTCGGTCTGTCTGAAAAATTGCAGGGGGGCCGCTGCGCGTCCCAGCGGGAGCAAGCTCCCTCGCCACAGGGAGACCTCGCCAGTCAAGTCACATCATTCAAAGCTGGGTGATCAGCAATCCTTGAACAACGGCTCCGGCAAGCCTTTGACGCCGGGATTGAGGGCGAACACACCGCCGGCCAGTGACTGCTCGTCATGGTCGTCGCCGGGGCGGATCGAGGTCACGAACAGGGTTTCCAGGCGACTGCCGCCGAAGGCGCACATGCTCGGTTTTTTCACCGGTACGGCAAGGGAACGGTCCAGTCGGCCGTCGGGGGTAAAACGGTGAATCAGCCCGGCATCATTGGCGCAAATCCAGTAGCCGCCTTCGGCATCGACCGCTGCGCCATCGGGACGACCAGGGAACTGATGCATGTCGACAAACAGCCGCCGGTTGGACGGCGTGCCGCTGTCAGTGTCGTAATCAAAGGCCCAGATTTGCTGGACCAGGGGATGAGAGTCAGACAGGTACATCGTCCGCCCGTCCGGGCTGAAACCCAGACCGTTGGGTACGATAAAACCGCTGAGCTGAGCGTCGAGTGGCCCGTGTTGCCCGGCGCTGTAACGGTAAAGCATGCCGTCGGCAGCGTTGGCGCCCATGTTCAGCACCATGCTGCCAGCCCAGAAACGCCCCTGACGATCACAGCGACCGTCGTTCAGGCGCATGTCTGTGCGGGTGTGTTCGACCGGTGCCAGAAGATTGCTGTCGAGGCTGCCATCGTTATGCGGGTGCAGATGAAAGAACCCGCTTTCCATCCCGGCAACCCAGCCGCCGTCGCGGTGACGTGCAATGCAGGCGAGCATCTGCGGTGCTCTCCAGGCGTGGACATGGCCGGTTTCGGCGCTCCAGCGCTGAAGTCCGCCAGCAGGAATATCGACCCAATACAGGGCGTTTTCCTCAGGCACCCAGACCGGGCATTCACCGACTGCGTTGCGGGCATCGACAATCAATTCGGCTTGCATGACAGCTCATTCCCTCGGATTTTTGTTGTCGGGATCAAGTGAGGTACGCGGGTTCAGTCGCCGAACGGGCCGGACGCGACAAACGCTCCACCCTGGTAGACCCGAGCCGGGTCATCAGCGGCGGGCATCGGTTGGGCTTCGACTTTTTCGCGGAACACTTCGGAGCTGTCCTGAGGTTCATAACCCAGGCAGGTGGCGAAACGGTTGTCCCACCAGACGTTCTTGTTGTCGGACATGCCGTAGACCACGGTGTGACCGACATCAGGGGCGTACAGCGCGCATTCGAGCAATTGCGTCAGATCGCCGAAGCTCAACCAGGTGCTCATCATTCGGCGGTTCAGCGGTTCCGCGAACGAGGAGCCGATGCGCACGCTGACGGTTTCGATGCCGTAGCGATCGAAGTAGAAACTGGCCATGTCTTCGCCATAGGACTTGGACAAGCCGTAGTAGCTGTCCGGGCGGCGAGGGGAGTGGGCGTCGATCACTTCATCCTGCTTATAGAAGCCGATCACGTGGTTGGAACTGGCGAAAATCACCCGCTTCACACCATGGCGGCGAGCGGCTTCATAAATGTGGAACACACCGCAGATATTGGCGCCGAGGATCTCTTCGAACGAGTGCTCCGTCGACACGCCACCAAAGTGCAGGATCGCGTCCACGCCTTCAACCAGCTGATGGACTGCTTGCTTGTCTGCCAGGTCGCAGGGCACGACTTCTTCACGGTCATCGATGGCCGGGGCGATGTCGGCGATGTCCGACAGGCGAATCACATTGGCGTAGGGCCGCAGGCGTTCGCGCAGGACTTTGCCGAGGCCGCCGGCGGCACCGGTCAGGAGGAGACGATTGAAAGGAGCGCGGGCGTTAGTGGTGATGGTCATGGAAGTCCCTGAACAAGCAGTCATTGTTATTGAATTTGTTGTAGGTTGTCGTACGACTAGATCGAAGTATCGTTAGGGTCTCAGGCCGTTGTCAACGCGGCATCGGTTGAAATTGACGGAGGGTCATCCCTTACCCCCTAGCCACAGTGGTTGAGTCAGCCTTGCAAAAGATGTTCGCCTTTAGAGCAACGAGATCGGGTAGTTGATGATAATGCGGTTTTCGTCGAATTCGTTGGTGCTGAAGTCCTTGCGGATCGACGCGTTACGCCATTTGACGTTGAGGTTCTTCAGCGCGCCGCTCTGCACGGTGTAAGCCAGTTCTGACTCGCGGCCCCATTCCTTGCCGTCGGTGATGGTGCCTGTGTGCACGTTATCGCCGCTGATGTAGCGGTTCATCATTGTCAGGCCGGGAATGCCAAGTGCCACAAAATTGTAGTCGTGGCGCAGCTGCCAGGATCGTTCCTTGGCGTTGTCGTAGCTGGAGTTGTAGCTGTCGTTGGCCAGGGTGCCGCCGCTGGTGCCGTTGACCCGCATCCAGACATCGTCGCCGGTGAGTTTTTGCAGGCCGACAAAGAAGGTGTTGCCGCCATATTTGGCCGAGAGCATGGCGAACGCGGTTTTGTTGTCGAGGTCGCCGGCCAGGGCGCTGCCGTCTTCCTTGCCGATGAAGTAACCAAGGTTGGCGCCGAGGGTCCAGTCGCCGATGGGCTGGCTATGGCTCAGGTTGAAATACTGCTGCTGATAAATGTCGCTGAGTTGCGCGTACCAGACGCCGACCTGGGTGCGCTTGTCGTTGAACGCATATTCACCGCCGCCAAAGTTGAAACGGTCCGAGGTGAAGGCAGCGGATTTGCCGTTCATGAACATGTCTTCCATGCTCGCATCGTTGCGCGGGCTGTTGGCGCGGAACTGGCCGCCGTAGAGCGTCAGGCCACTGATCTCGGTGGACGTCACCTGTCCACCGCGAAAGGTTTGTGGCAGGGAGCGGCCGTCGTCGGAGCGCAGGATCGGCAACACTGGCATCCATTCGCCGACCTTCAATTCGGTTTTCGAAACTTTACCTTTCAGCGCCACACCCAGGCGCCCGAAGTTGTCGGCAGGGCGGCCATCGTCATGAATCGGCAGCAACGAGGTGCCGCGCGTGCCTTTGCCACCGTCGAGTTTTTCCGAGTACAGGCCCAGCACATCCATACCGAAACCGACGGGACCCTGGGTGAATCCGGATTTGGCATCGAGGATGAAGCTTTGGGTCCACTCTTCAGCCTTGCCCTGCGGGTAGGCCGGGTTCGTGAAGTTGCGGTTGATGTAGAAGTTGCGCAGGTTCAGCGTGGCTTTGGCGTCATCGACGAAACCTTCGGCATGGCTGGTCATGGGCAGGGCGAGGGCCAGGCTGCTGCAACCGATCAGGCTCAGGGTGTGACGGCGTGCGAAGGTTGGGCGAGGGGTGCAGACGGAGGAATTGCGGACGAGCTTGCTCACAGTGACGCTCCCGTGTTTCTTGTTGTTTTTATTTTTCGTTATACGTCGTCGTACAACATCGGGGCGGATTATTTGCAAGTGTTACGGGGAATGTCAATCAGAAGTTATACGATGACCTGGCTCGATTTTATGGCATGTCGAAGAACCTCTGTGGGAGCGAGCCTGCTCGCGATGACGGTAGAACAGACCTGACTCTTATACACATATCCGAGCCCAC
>NZ_JAHBDP010000127.1:0-21789 GCF_019956495.1 Pseudomonas sp. BF-B-26
GCTTGGGGGGCTGTGGGAGCGGCGGGCGCCTCCATGGCCATTGGCGGCGTTATACAGATGCTCAGTCCTCAGCAGGGAGGCCTTCGGCAAAGCGGCGCACCTGAAAACACGCCGTCGTACGCATTCGGATCAGCACGAAACACTACCGCTAGCGGCAATCCGGTCCCGCTCTGCATCGGCAAACGTCGGTGGGGTGGCGCAATCATCAGCGCTGGGATCTACGCAGAAGACCAGATGTAGCCCATCCGATGATACATTCGCCCATTTCCAGGAGAAGAAAATGCAAAGGATTATCGCAGTCGGCGCGATCGTGTTGGCACTGGGCGGATGTACCACCTCACCGCAGGAGATGAGGGCGGAAGGGCCGTTGAAGACCTTTACTTCTTCAAAATCCGAGAAGCAGGTTGCGGAGTGCATCCTGTACGCCTGGCAAAACGAGTCGCTGGCCGGCGTTCACTACGACGTGAGTCTTCAGCCAAAGCAGGGCGGCGGCGAATCAGTGGTGAGCGCGAACTATCGGGAGATGGTCGACGTGACCGGTAGCAATGGCCGAACAAAAATTGAGTTTTTTTCCAGCAGCAGTATGAGCTGGATATCAGATCGCCGCGCCGCGAGTGCCAAGACTTGTCTCTAGGAGGCGCCACCTGTCCACCGTGTCGAAAATGCCACAGCGTGTTGAAACCTATACACTGTGGCGTTTGACGACTCACCAGTTCACTTTGGCTTTACCGCTTTCAATATCTCGACAAGATTTTTGAAATGCTCGGGGTCAAGCGGGCTGCTCACCGTATGAGCCTCAGTCGCTCTACCGAAATAGCTGGATGTGAGCCCGGTTCGAATCGCGACCTTACTGTCTTCAGGTAGTAGCTCAATAAACGGCCCAATCGACGCGAGCTCAAGCTCTGTCTGCCTGGCTCTATCGGCATTTGTGCGGTGTCGAGCAGATTCGCGCGCGGTGTAGATGGCGGGCGAGGTTATAACGATGGCGTAGAACAAGCGAATGAGAACCGAAATCGCAGTATCTTGCGAAAATGGCTCATGCCAGAATTTGTAGAATGTGGCCATTGCGATCCCAATGCCTGTTCCAAAAATTGCCACCGTCACCCATCGCCAGAAGTTTGCACTTTCGCCCTCAGTGTTTGCAATTCGCTGGTAATTGCCGGTTACCCCGATATTGCCGACCACTTGCACAATACGTGCGGCGTCATCACGGAAGCTGTTGATATCACTAAGCGTCTTCGAAGCAATGTAAGCCTGGGATTCTAGTTCCTCCTTATGCTGTTTTTGCTGCTCGGCAACAGCAGCGTCAAAGACTATCTGGCGCGCACCTTCCGCTTGGGTGAATAACTGTTCCAGCTTGGCGACCGCCGCAGCCGCTTCCGCACGCTCCCTGGCTGCACTTTCCGTAGCCTCCTCGAGTTTCCTCGCAACAGTTTGGCTCTTTTCGATGACCTCGCTCAGGTTTTTAGTCAACTCATCCCGTCGCTGAGCCAGCTCCTGAATCACTCCTTGCGAAAAGTCGGCCTGAGCTTTGAGTAAGGCGGGAAAAGTACTCTTTGCACTGATCTGGAGCTGTGGTGTGAATGCCCAGAAATAAGGCATGACATTTTGCTCTAGCTGCGATGAGGCGTTAACGATGTGGCCCGGGTTCGCATTACCAAGAAAAGCTTCAAGCTCTCCCAGTGGTGCCTGCATATGACTATTGATCGCCGCCAGCCCACCTGAACTTGCGAGCTCAGCAGGAGTCACGTCCAAAAGATCTTGCAGAACCTGAGCGATCGCAAAAACCTTATCTCGGGCGAAGGTGTACCCTTCCTCCGCTGCAACCGCAGCAGCAGAGAATTCCTGCATATTCCGCATATCTAAAATGCGTTGGACAGATGCTCTTAAAGGATTTTCCTGGTAGGCAGTCGTCGTCATTGCTGGCTTATTTCCAGTTCTTAAATAATGGATCCGAAGCTACGGATTCACCTCCATTCTGTCTACGTAATAATGAGGTATGCCTAAGCTGATACGCGCAAATTTGCGTTTATTTGCCCTTTCCGCTTGATAAGTAACACTCAAAGTGCAACATTATTAGTGAGACACCTTAACTGATACGGGACGCACATCATGTTCATCCGCGCATACCTCCGAGCATCGACCGAAGAGCAGGACGCTAGCCGCGCCCGGGCATCACTCGAGCAATTTGCCACCGACTACAACAAGGTCATTGCGAGCGTGTACCTGGAGAATGCCAGCGGAGCCACGGCAGACCGCCCTGAGCTATTGCGCCTACTCAAGGATGCGCGCAAGGGTGACGTGCTGCTGGTTGAGTCGATAGACCGCCTCTCACGCCTTCCTGTTGAGGACTGGCAAAAGCTCAAGGCTGCGATCGACTCGAAGGGGTTGCGGATCGTCGCGCTCGACCTGCCAACCAGTCACCAGGGTATGCAGGACACCAAAGGTGACGAGTTCACCGGGCGAATGCTGGGCGCAATCAATTCGATGTTGGTTGAGATGATGGCCGCCATTGCGCGCAAGGACTACCAACAACGTCGCGAACGTCAAGCGCAGGGTATTGAGAAGGCTAAAGCTGCCGGCAAATACCAAGGCCGACCGGTTGATGAGGATCTGCATAAGCGGGTGCGTGAGCTGTTGGTCGCCGGCCTGGGCATACGCGCTATCTCCAGGCACGCCGACTGTTCAACCACTACGGTATTGCGGATCAAGCATTTGCTTGATCTAGCTTCTTAAGGTCCGACCGCGGAAGCCAGTCATCTTCGTAGTTTCTAATCTTCTGAGAGCAACGGTTTCGGACGAGCTGTGATTTGACTAGGGAAAGCTCAACCTTCGCGTGCTCAACTAGCTCTGCAGCTTCGGAGAGAAAATCTGAATATCTTTCGGATGCGGCCCACCGAAGGTAGGTTTCTACTCGATCTACGCGCCTTTGATCGCTGTCAGCTGTAATCAAAGAAATGCTGCTCTTAAACCGGTATCGTCCCAGCTCGATATAGCCCTGATCGAACAAATACGATGCGTACCCTCGGCTATGTTGCCCTCTGATGAAGTTGCTGGGTGATCTCTCAAAGCTTTTTTCCCAGTAGTGGCAGGCCAGCTCGTGATCACCTAACGTTGCCAGTGCCTGTGCTACAAGGGAAAGCTCTGAATGCGAAACGTGGTCGGGAATTTGTTCTATCAAATACCTTGCCTGACCTACGAGGAATAACCTTTGGTCATTGTAGAAGGCAAACATTCCTCGTTGATCAGGGGTCAACCGCTCTCCAGCGGTTTCGATCCGGTATTTTCTCGATTCAGCTGCTACGGCATTTAGGCGGGCTAGAACATCCGTGAGCTGTGACCTAATAGTGCGACTATTTTCCCCGCTCTTCATCAGAAGAGTTATCGAAGAAAGCACCAAACCTGCAATACCTGCCACTGCAGCGGCGATGACTGCGTAATCCCTAAGCTCCATAAACAGGTCCTCACTGGGCACAAAGCCCTACACATGACATAAACGAAAAAAAGCCCCGCCAGACACTTGGAGGGGCTTTCTTTTTTGCTTGCTGCTGCCACCCTGCTGTCACCGGTATTTCCAGCGAAAGGGAATTTAGGCTGCAGGCCTTGAATTATATGGTGTCCCAGGGCAGGTTCGAACTGCCAACCTTCCCCTTAGGAGGGGGATGCTCTATCCAATTGAGCTACTGAGACACAGATCGACCACGAAGAAACGCGGTGCGATGGACGGCGTGCATGTTAACGGGCAGGCCTGCTTTTGTCATGTCGTCCTTTGGGCTTTTTAAGTGTAGGCAGACGCCTCGCAGGAGCGTGGCTTTGTTTACCGTGCAAATTGCATCACCGCAAAAGGCCATCATTGCAAAATGCAATGCAGGCACTTCGGGAAAATATCTTAATTCATTGTTTTTAAAGGATTTAATTACCGCTAGACTCTTGGCATGCGGGCTGCTTTAGCTGTTCTCGAAGAACAACGGAGGCAAGCCTCATGAACAGCGCCCTTTTACTCTCGATCGCGACCGCTCTGGCGATTCTGCTGGGCTTTCATTTTGCCCCCGAGAGCGGTGTTCAGCCGGTTGCTCAACGCATGCCTCATTACCTTCAGGTGCAAAGAGCACCTCAACTGGCGGTAATGAGCGATCAGCGCAGCTTTGTCAGCCAAGAGGTGAGCCAGGAGGGCATTCTGCTGCCGGCTCAGTCTTCAGAACGTTTGGTATTTTGAATCACCCCCATCAGGAGCACCGCATGTCCAAATCAGCCGCAGGGTTTTTCATCCTCGCCTTACTGAGTGGCGTTCTTCATCTGTCAGTGGTCCAGGATACGGTCGTCACCCTGCCTTTGATCGCCAGCGGCGTGTTCGGTGCGCTGTTTGTGCTGGCGCTGATTGCCGGGCGCAAGATCAAGTTCGATCCGGTACTGCGTTAATCCTCAACAGGTCCAGCAGATTGGCAACCGTGGTGGACAGTTCGCCTGAATTGTCGAGTCGATGGATCTGCGCGTCACCGATTGAACCCTCTGCCGTGAATAACCCATTGCGGTGCAGCCTCGCTTCAATCTCAGCAAAACTTTCACGACCACGGCGCAGCAGGCGCTCTCGCAGCACTTCATCCTTGACCGTCAAGAGAACCGGCAATAGCGTTGGATACCGGTGCAGCGCCTGAGCCAGATGGCCGCGAGAGCCGTTGACCAAGACGTGCCGACCGTCATTGAGCCATTGATCTATTTCGATCGGAATACCGTAATCCAGGCCATTGGCGTTCCAGCACAGCGCGAAATCACCCTCGACTCTGTGTTGCTCGAACTTTTCCCGGGAAACGCCGATCGCATCCTCGCCCACTGATTCGGTCGACCGCGTGATGACCCGACGCACCACTTCACAATTGAGCGTCTGCAACGGCTCACGAGCGGCTTCGATGAGGCTGTCCTTGCCGGACCCAGAAGGCCCCATCAAGTAAATCAGCCTGCCATCCATCTTGAAATCACCTCCCACTGCACGTCTTCCCCTAGTAAATCGGCCAATTGCCACTATCCTGTACAAGTAAGGAACGCTGATCGAATCTGCACAGCATGCGCCTTCAGGCGTCTCAGGACATCACCTGTCGGGCAAGAGGAAACGGCCAGCAATACGGACCAGGGCAAACTTTTCAAACCAGTCCGCATTTCTGATAATTGGTGCTGGCATAACGCCTTTATCCAGTTCAATATTTGTCACAGAATTGACGCCAACGAACTGGCTACTTTGAGGCATGATGCGAGCCTCTATCAATTCAGGTTGAACATTTGGCCAGACCGCTTGTCATATCAGACATCCTGCGGCCAATCCCGAGAACCGCTCCCCTGAACTAACCGGTTAAATATATGCGCCCATTGAAACAGGCAATTTATTCCAGCCGTACGGCTGACAAGTTCGTCGTACGTCTGCCAGACGGAATGCGTGAACGCATTGCCGAGGTGGCTCGCAATCATCATCGCAGCATGAACTCCGAAATCATCGCGCGCCTTGAGCAGAGCCTTATTCAGGAAGGCGCGCTGGGCGAAGAATTGAGCATGCGCCTGGACAGCCCGGAGCTGTCATTGCACGAACGTGAACTGCTGCAACGCTTCCGCCAACTCTCCCACCGTCAGCAGAATGCTCTTGTTTCGCTGATTGCGCATGATGCCGAAATGGCCACAGACGCTTCCTGATTTCATCCGAAAGTTCAAGCCAGCTTAATCGCTGGCTTTTTTTTGCCTGAAATTCGGGCATAAAAAAACCCGCCGATTGATTGGCGGGTTTTTTATATCGATAAGTCAGAGCAGGAAGATCGTCGCCAACCCGAGAAAGATGAAGAACCCGCCACTGTCCGTCATAGCGGTGATCATCACACTGGCGCCCATCGCAGGATCGCGCCCAAGCCGCGCCAGGGTCATGGGAATCAACACCCCCGCCAATGCCGCCAGCAACAGGTTGAGCGTCATGGCAGCAGTCATCACTACCCCCAGAGACCAACTGCCATACAGCAGATAGGCGACGACACCGATCACCCCCCCCCAGACCAGGCCATTGATCAGACCTACCGCCAACTCCTTGCGCATCAGGCGCGAAGTGTTGCCGGTGCTGACCTGATCCAGCGCCATGGCCCGAACGATCATGGTGATCGTCTGGTTACCCGAGTTACCACCGATACCCGCCACGATCGGCATCAGTGCCGCCAACGCCACCAATTTCTCGATGGAGCCTTCGAAAAGACCAATCACCCGGGATGCGATGAATGCGGTGATCAGGTTAATTGCCAGCCAGGCCCAACGGTTACGCAGGGATTTCCAGACTGACGCAAAAATATCTTCCTCTTCACGCAGACCCGCCATGTTGAGAACTTCGTTTTCGCTCTCTTCACGAATCAGGTCGACCATTTCATCGATGGTCAGACGGCCGATCAGTTTGCCGTTCTTGTCGACTACAGGCGCCGAGATCAAGTCATAACGTTCGAATGCCTGAGCAGCGTCATAGGCGTCTTCGTCCGGGTGAAAACTCACCGGGTCGCTGGCCATGACTTCAGAAACCTGTTTTTCCGGGTCGTTGACCAGCAAACGCTTGATTGGCAGCACGCCCTTGAGCACGCCGTCGTAATCGACCACGAACAGTTTGTCCGTGTGGCTTGGCAACTCCTTGAGGCGACGCAGGTAACGCAAAACCACTTCGAGACTGACATCCTCACGGATCGTCACCATCTCGAAGTCCATCAGCGCACCGACCTGCTCCTCGTCGTAGGACAACGCAGAGCGGACGCGCTCACGCTGCTGACCATCGAGGGTTTCCATCAGTTCGTGGACGACGTCTCGCGGCAGCTCGGAGGCCAGGTCAGCAAGTTCGTCGGCATCCATGTCCTTGGCCGCAGCCAGGAGCTCGTGATCGTCCATGTCGGCGATCAGCGTTTCACGAACCGAATCGGATACTTCGAGCAGAATGTCGCCGTCGCGATCGGCCTTGACCAATTGCCAGAGCGTCAGACGATCGTCCAGCGGCAAGGCTTCAAGGATGTAGGCGACGTCGGCGGAGTGCAGATCATCGAGCTTGCGTTGCAACTCGACGAGGTTTTGCCGGTGAACCAGGTTCTCGACCCGGTCGTGATGCGGACCTTCCTGGCGGTGAGTCAGGTCTTCGACCACCCGCTGACGCTGCAGCAGCTCAACAACTTGAGCGAGGCGGTCCTGCAAGCTTTCCTGCGTTTTCTTTACTTCAACTTCAGACATAGGCGAACTCCACTCCCAGCAGCGGGGCACGCCGGAAGGATCAATCAGTCAATTCATGATTGGAAAAACGGGGTACTGAGTAACTACTGGGTAAGTCCATGGAGGTATTCCACAAGCCCCGGCGGGGCTGACGGGCGCAATGATACACCGCCCGACGGTTTTAAACGTTAAAAAATCGTGGCTGAAACAAGTGCTTGCAAGACAAACCTGAGCGCCGCCTGATCCACCAAACTGCGACGACTCATCCTGAAAAGAAAACACACCACGACCGAAAAATGTAACGACTACCCTTCAGATGGACCGTCATGGAGGACGTTTGATGCGATCGAATGCACATTGTTTTTTGTTGATCACCCTGCTCTGCCCGTCGCCCTGGGTGCTTGCCACGACCGTTCACCGCTGCGAGGCGGCCAACGGGCGCATCACCTTCACTACGTTGAGCTGTACGGCCGGAGACAGCCTTTCGCTTCAGGATGTCCGCACCTTCACCCCGGGCAGCGTGACCGCTCTCATGCCGGAAGCCGAGAATCGCGAAACATCAGGTATGAAAATCAAAAGGAGAGATCCGACCGTCGTCGGCAAGACCGATGACAAATGTGGAAACCTCATCAGCGCCAAAGAACGCCGCGAAGCGATCATCAATCAGCGGATTGTTGCCGGCATGAGTCAGCAGGACGTCGAGAGCGCCCTTGGCAAGCCAGACAAGATCAGTATTCGCAATTCGGCCACGAGTTACCGTTACGACACCCGGCGAGGTCGTAGCGCACACGTTGAGTTCGATGAGAGAGGATGCACCAAAGGAAAAGCCAAATCCCAGACGGCAAAAAGCCCGCGTTAAACGCGGGCTTTTTGGTGTTTGGTGCACTCGACAGGATTCGAACCTGTGACCGCTCGGTTCGTAGCCGAGTACTCTATCCAGCTGAGCTACGAGTGCATTTGTGTTTTTATACCAGATCACAACTGGTTGAAGCCAAGTCATTCACATTACTGCAGATGACTCTTAAATGGTGCACTCGACAGGATTCGAACCTGTGACCGCTCGGTTCGTAGCCGAGTACTCTATCCAGCTGAGCTACGAGTGCATTTGTTGCCGCGCATTATAGGCCGTCTAATCTCTATGTCAAACACTTTTTCTAGTAATTTCAAACACTTACCGAAGAAGCCAGATTACAACGTACTACGCAAATAATGGCGGAGAACGGGGGATTCGAACCCCCGACACCCTTTTGAGGTGTACTCCCTTAGCAGGGGAGCGCCTTCGGCCACTCGGCCAGCTCTCCGCAACACGGGGCGTATATTAACCAGCTTCTTCCCCGTTTGCAAACATAAAAAACGATAAAAATTAATGGCTTGGTTCTTCGTCCTTCTCTTTCTTTATACGCAGGTAAATTTCCTCACGGTGGACCGCAACCTCTTTCGGGGCGTTGACACCGATACGCACTTGATTTCCTTTGACGCCGAGCACGGTCACGGTGATTTCGCCATCACCAATAATCAGGCTTTCTGCGCACCGACGAGTCAGAATCAGCATACCTTTCTCCTCACGCATTTCATTTCAGGGACAACAGTCTGCAAAAAAAAGGCACTCGACCTACAACCTGAACGATCGCAGCCCTACATGCCTGAGTATTGACTAGCGCGAGCAAAAGAACAGCCTCGAGTCGCGCCATTCAAAAAAACAAAAGGGCGCGGTCAGACCGCGCCCTTCGGTTAACGCATCACTCGCCCTGACGGGCCGGTGCGTCCAGTTCGAAAGCCGTGTGCAGAGCGCGCACAGCCAGTTCCAGGTACTTCTCTTCGATCACTACGGAGACTTTTATTTCCGAGGTCGAGATCATCTGGATGTTGATGCTTTCCTTGGCCAGGGATTCGAACATGCGACTGGCCACGCCTGCGTGGGAGCGCATGCCGACACCGACGATCGACACCTTGGCAATCTTGATGTCGCCAACGACTTCACGGGCACCGATCTCGCGAGCGGTGTTTTCCAGCACGGTTTGCGCGGCCTGGAAGTCATTGCGATGCACGGTGAAGGTGAAGTCGGTGGTGTTATCGTGCGCAACGTTCTGCACGATCATGTCGACTTCGATGTTCGCGGCACTGATCGGGCCGAGGATCTTGAATGCAACACCCGGGGTGTCTGGCACGCCACGGATGGTCAGCTTGGCTTCATCGCGGTTGAAAGCGATGCCGGAAATGATCGGCTGTTCCATGGTTTCCTCTTCATCAATAGTAATGAGGGTGCCCGGACCCTCTTTGAAGCTGTGCAGTACGCGCAGCGGAACGTTGTACTTGCCGGCGAATTCCACCGCACGGATCTGCAACACCTTGGAACCGAGGCTGGCCATTTCCAGCATCTCTTCGAAGGTAATCTTGTCCAGACGCTGAGCCACGGACACCACACGCGGGTCGGTGGTGTAGACGCCGTCGACATCGGTGTAGATCTGGCATTCATCAGCCTTCAAGGCTGCCGCCAGCGCCACGCCGGTGGTGTCGGAACCGCCACGACCGAGGGTGGTGATGTTGCCGTGCTCGTCGACGCCCTGGAAACCGGCGACAACGACCACACGACCAGCCTTCAGGTCGCCACGAATCTTCTGGTCATCAATCTGCAAGATACGCGCTTTATTGTGCGCACTGTCCGTCAGAATCCGCACCTGGTTGCCGGTGTAGGACACCGCTGGCACGCCGCGCTTGATCAGCGCCATGGCCAACAGTGCAATCGTCACCTGCTCACCGGTGGAGACGATCACGTCCAGCTCACGAGGAACCGGTTGGCCGTCGCCACTGATTTTCTTGGCCAGATCGATCAGACGGTTGGTTTCGCCGCTCATTGCAGACAGCACGACCACCAGGTCATCGCCGGCTTCGCGGAATTTCTTAACCTTGTCGGCGACCTGCTCGATTCTCTCGACAGTGCCGACCGAGGTGCCTCCAAATTTCTGTACGATCAAAGCCATTTCAAAGCCGCCTCTGCCCATGAAGGGCGCCCAAATAATCACTCAAACAGCGTTCTGGCCCGCCACTAGACTGCGGGCCGGACACACTGCCTTATAAACCCTGCTCTACAAATGGAACAGTCAGGGCCAATGCCGCATCCAGTGCGCCAGCGTCAGTACCACCGCCTTGCGCCATGTCTGGACGACCACCGCCCTTCCCGCCCACTGCCGCAGCGGCTTGCTTCATCAAATCACCGGCTTTGAGTTGGCCAGTCAGGTCTTTGGTTACGCCTGCAACCAGAACGACCTTTTCCTCATGGACACTGCCGAGCAGGATCACTGCGCGGCCGAGTTTGTTTTTCAGTTGATCGACCAGCGCCAGCAGCGCCTTGCCGTCCTGACCGTCCAGACGCACGGCCAGCACTTTCACGCCTTTGACATCCAGGGCAGAAGCCGACAGATCGTCGCCCGCCGCACTGGCAGCCTTGGCCTGCAGCTGCTCGAGTTGCTTCTCCAGCAGACGGTTGCGCTCCAGCACAGCCGACAGCTTGTCGATCAGGTTGTCGCGGCTGCCCTTGACCAGGTTGGCCGCTTCCTTGAGTTGTTCTTCAGCAGCGTTCAAGTATGCCAGCGCCGCGGCGCCAGTGACCGCTTCGATACGACGCACGCCAGAAGCCACACCGCCTTCGCTGATAATTTTCAGCAGGCCGATGTCACCAGTCCGGTTGGCGTGGATACCACCGCACAGCTCGACGGAGAAACTACCGCCCATGCTCAGCACGCGCACGTTGTCGCCGTACTTCTCGCCGAACAGCGCCATGGCGCCCTTCTGCTTGGCGGTTTCGATATCGGTTTCTTCGGTTTCAACTTCGGAGTTCTTGCGAATCTCGGCGTTGACGATGTCTTCCAGCGCCTTCAACTGCTCAGGCTTGATGGCTTCGAAGTGGCTGAAGTCAAAGCGCAGGCGCTGACTGTCGACCAACGAGCCTTTTTGCTGAACGTGGTCGCCCAGCACCTGACGCAATGCGGCGTGCAACAAGTGAGTCGCCGAGTGGTTCAGCGAAGTCGCGTGACGTACTTCGGCATCAACATGAGTTTCTACCGGTGCGCCGATGGTCAGGCTGCCCGAGGCCAGTACGCCGTGATGCAAGAAGGCGCCACCGGTTTTGGTGGTGTCGCGCACGTCAAAGCGCGCGTTGCCGACCTGAAGGTAACCGCAGTCACCAATCTGACCGCCGGATTCAGCGTAGAACGGCGTCTGGTTCAGTACGACCACACCCTCTTCGCCTTCACTGAGTACGTCAACCGACTGGCCATCTTTATAGAGGCCAACGACTTTCGCCGAACCTTTAGTCGCTTCATAGCCGGTGAATTCGGTGGCCACATCAACCTTGACCAGGCTGTTGTAGTCCATGCCGAATGAGCTGGCGGAACGGGCACGGACGCGCTGGGCTTCCATTTCGCGCTCGAAGCCTTCTTCGTCGATGGTCAGGCTGCGTTCGCGAGCGATGTCGCCAGTCAGGTCCATCGGGAAACCGTAGGTGTCGTAGAGTTTGAACACTACGTCGCCCGGCACCACGTCACCTTTGAGATCGGCCAGATCCTGCTCGAGGATTTTCAGGCCCTGCTCCAGGGTCTTGGCGAACTGCTCTTCTTCAGCCTTCAGTACACGCTCGATGTGCGCCTGCTGGGATTTCAGCTCTGGGAAGGCTTCGCCCATCTCGGCGACCAGGGCCGCAACGATCTGGTAGAAGAAGCTGCCCTTGGCGCCCAGCTTGTTGCCGTGACGGCAGGCGCGACGAATGATCCGGCGCAGCACGTAGCCGCGGCCTTCATTGGACGGCAGCACGCCGTCGGCAATCAGGAAACCGCACGAGCGAATGTGGTCGGCGACGACTTTCAGGGACGCCTGATTGTCGTTGGTGCAACCGATGGCCTTGGCCGATGCGCTCAGCAGGCTCTGGAACAGGTCGATTTCATAGTTCGAGTGAACGTGCTGCAGCACGGCACTGATCCGCTCCAGGCCCATGCCGGTATCGACCGACGGCGCTGGCAACGGGTGCAACACGCCATCGGCGGTGCGGTTGAACTGCATGAACACGTTGTTCCAGATTTCAATGTAACGGTCGCCATCTTCTTCCGGCGAGCCCGGTGGGCCACCCCAGATGTCAGCGCCGTGATCGTAGAAAATCTCGGTGCAAGGACCGCACGGGCCGGTATCGCCCATGGTCCAGAAGTTGTCGGACGCGTACGGCGCGCCTTTGTTGTCGCCGATACGAACCATGCGCTCGGCCGGAACCCCGATTTCCTTGGTCCAGATGTCGTAGGCCTCGTCATCGCTGGCGTAGACGGTGACCCAGAGCTTTTCTTTCGGCAGGTTCAGCCACTGTTCGGACGTCAGGAAGTTCCAGGCGTAGGTGATCGCATCGCGCTTGAAGTAATCGCCGAAGCTGAAGTTACCCAGCATTTCGAAGAATGTGTGGTGACGGGCGGTATAACCGACGTTTTCCAGGTCGTTGTGCTTGCCGCCGGCGCGCACGCATTTCTGGCTGCTGACCGCGCGGGTGTACGCGCGCTTTTCCTGGCCCAGGAAACAGTCCTTGAACTGGTTCATCCCCGCGTTAGTGAACAGCAGGGTTGGGTCGTTGCCCGGAATCAAAGAGCTGGAGGCTACACGGGTGTGGCCTTGCTCTTCGAAGAAGCGAAGGAAGGCTTCACGGATTTCTGCGCTTTTCATTAGGTTCTTCCACGGAGGCTGCGGCCAAAGGCCTGTGCGAAACGTCAACAGACGAAGCGACGGCAAAGGGCCGCATTATATCGGCCCTGCGCGCGGGGTACAGCGTGTTTATACGATAGAAACAGTCAATTGGACCGCTAACGCTATCAGTTGCGCGAAAACTCGACGAATGTCGCGACGACCTGCTCGATTTGAGCGCGGCTGACGTCCATGTGCGTGACCATGCGCAGACGTCCGGCAGCGCTCAGCTTGATCCCGCGTTCGGCGGCAAACGCCTTGATGGCCTCGGCCTTGTCGCCCATCTGCACGTAAACCATGTTGGTCTGCACCGGCTCGACCTCGTAACCCGCCGCTCGCAAGCCTTCGGCCAGCAACTGCGCGTTGGCGTGGTCATCAGCCAGACGCTGAACATGGTTATCCAGCGCGTACAAACCTGCTGCCGCCAGAATCCCGGCCTGGCGCATGCCACCGCCGACCATCTTGCGCAGGCGTCGCGCCTTGGCGATCAATTCGACCGAGCCGCACAGCACCGAACCGATCGGCGCGCCCAGGCCTTTGGACAGGCAGACCGAGACCGAATCGAAATACTGCGTAATTTCCCGGGCATCGACACCCAATTTGACCGCCGCGTTGTACAGCCGCGCGCCGTCCAGGTGCAGTTGCAACCCATGTTCGCGAGTAAAGCTACGAGCCCGCGCCAGATACTCCAGTGGCAAAACCTTGCCCTGCATGGTGTTTTCCAGCGCCAGCAAGCGAGTCCGGGCGAAGTGGAAGTCGTCCGGTTTGATCGCGGCCGCCACGTGGGCCAGGTCCAGCGATCCGTCGGCCTGCACTTCCAGTGGCTGCGGCTGAATCGAACCGAGCACGGCCGCACCACCACCTTCGTACTTATAGGTGTGAGCCTGCTGGCCGACGATGTACTCGTCACCGCGTTCGCAGTGGGCCATCAAGCCCAGCAGATTGCTCATGGTGCCCGTCGGGACAAACAGCGCCGCAGCAAAACCCAACTGATTCGCAAGCTCGGTTTCCAGTCGATTGACCGTCGGATCTTCGCCGTAAACGTCGTCACCGGTGGCCGCGCTGGCCATCGCGTCGAGCATCCCTGCGGTCGGTTGGGTGACGGTGTCGCTGCGAAGATCGATAACGCTCATGAATCTGGCCTCGGTAAGCAGGGGAAAATCCCTTTCAAGTAGGAATTACTGCGGTCATGCCGACGAATAATCAACCCTTGGGTGCGAAAAGGCTTCTCGAACCGACGAAAAAGTCGATAGCAATCATCAGATAGCAGCAATGCACAGGTGAGAAATATGTGTTAAAAACGCTTCGCCGCCAAACAATCTGGCGGCAAAACGTTCTCAGGGCGGGGTGCAACTCCCCACCGGCGGTAATTGCGCGCAATGCGCATAGCCCGCGAGCGCTTGGCGACAGACACGGCAATGGCTGTGATGGCGGCAAGGTCAGCAGACCCGGTGTGATCCCGGGGCCGACGGTCATAGTCCGGATGAAGAGAGAACGGGATTGGCGCCGCCTAGGCTCTATACCAAAGCGCCGTCCGCAGGCATTTGTGCCTGCGTGCCATTAAATCCCATTCGATTCATATGCCCTGTTTTTTACATAAACAGGAGTCAGAACATGCAACCCACCGCAATCGATAGCAAAAGCAAAAACCATCAGGGCGAGCGCGTTGCGTTCATCCAGGCCTGCTGGCACAAAGAAATCGTCGATCAGAGCCGTAAGGGCTTTGTGGCCGAAATGATTGCTCAGGGTTATCAGGAATCGGAGATCGATTTCTTCGAAGTCGGCGGCGCCTTTGAAATTCCGCTGCACGCCAAGCTGCTGGCCAAATCCGGTCGTTATGCCGGCATCGTCGCGGCGGGCCTGGTAGTCGACGGCGGCATCTATCGCCACGAATTCGTCGCCCAGTCGGTGATCAGCGGCTTGATGCAAGTTCAGCTGGAAACCGAAGTGCCGGTGTTCTCCGTGGTTTTGACCCCGCACCACTTCCATGCGGGCGAAGAACATCAGAAGTTCTTCTTCGAGCACTTTGTGCATAAAGGCCAGGAAGCGGCGAAAACGTGCGCGGATACGTTGCACAAGATGCGTGCGCTGCGTCGTAGCGAGCCACGTGCGGTAGCTGTCTAGTCAGATGATCATGGTGTGAGTGAGGTCTTTGACTTCACTCAAATCAACTGTGGGAGCGGCGGTCCGACTTGCTCGCGAAGGCAGTGTATCAGTCAACATAGCCGTCGACTGTTAAGCCGCTTTCGCGAGCAAGCCCGCTCCCACATTTGTTATGCGTTGAATTCAGGCGAGGTTTTCGTCGGTGGTCGGCACAATCAGGATGCCGGCGCGCAGGCCGTTCTTGACCCTGGGGTTCGGGAAGATGATCCGGGCACCCTCCTCCTCAATGATCCACCGGGTCTGGGCGATGTCTTCGGCCAGCAGGTAACCCACTTCCAACTCCGAAAAGTTCTCGATGTCCGCTGGCAGGTTCAAGCGGAAGCTATCGCTGTGCTTGATGATTTCTCGCGCCACGCTAAACAGCTGCAAACCGTCCAGCGCTTCTTCGGTCTGGGCTGGCTCGCTGCCTTCGATAATCTGTTTGAGGCGAGTTTCCAGCAGATCGACGTTGACCCCATCGTTCTGGCCGAATGGCCGCGCCTTGCCCAGTTCAAGGGTAAAAGACTCGGCACCGAGTTTGTCGTAAGTGTAGGAGCTGAAAACGATGGACGGCTTGTTTTGCAGCAGCACCGCTTCCATGCCGGCAGCACGCAAACGCGCCAGTTCCAGGCGGGAATGCTGTCGGCCTTCCTTCCAGGGATACAGCGCGAACTGCTCGATTTTCGAGCCACGAATCGCGGTGTGCAGGTCATAGTGCAGACGGTTGCGATCCGGCAGGCTGAAGAAACTCGCCGCCAGCCGCTCCAGTTCACACGCGCGCAGGGCTTCGGAGCCGCTGCTTTGTTCGTGACGGCCGTTGAACAGCCGATTGACGTCCTGCTCGATGAAGCGCTCGCCTTTGCGAATCGCTTCCGGGTTGCCGAACAGGAACAGAATACGTGTACGCGGTTTCAAGTCGCCGCGGGCGATGTCATGCAACAGGCGATCGAGCAACTCGATCGGTGCTGTTTCATTGCCATGGATGCCGGCCGATAGCAGCAGGTCCAGGCCATTGTCGCGAGCTTCAGGTGGCCGGACTTCCAGCGCACCTTCGCTCAACCAGCGCATGCGCACGCCTTCGACAGTCAGTTGAGTCTTCTCCGCCGGTTCGCGGCCGGCGAGGGTCAGTTCAAGCAATTTGCCGAGGGCGAGCATAGAGCGGTTTCCTTAGTGGTCGTGCTGGCAATCCGGGCCGTGCACGTGGTCTTCGTCACCGACTTCAGCCGGTTCCATTTCCAGTTGCAGACTTACCAGATTAGTCGCCAATGGGCGCAGCAGCAGGTTTGCGTATTCAGCGTCACCTTCTTCGACGTCCACGCCGATCAGCAATTGGCCGCGGCCGTCATGCTGAATCCACAGCTCTTTGCCTTGCCACATGACCGCGACGCGGGTGCAGGAAGTTTCCAGTTGCGTGCCGTCGGTGTCTTCAAGGATCAGCTGCAAGGTATCGCTCATGTTTTTTACGCTCTCGACGTTCAATTGATCTGGAATGGATAAACCGCGCCCAGTTTAAGGATTTGCGTCAGTTCATCCAGTGCCGTCCGGCACTCAAGCAGCAATTGCGGGTCCGCAAGATCGTTTTCGGTCATGCGGTCGCGGTAGTGCTTGTCGACCCATTCGGTCAGGGTGCCGTACAACGGTGCCGTCATGATAACCCCTGGGTTGACGGCCGCCAGTTCGGTTTCGTTGAGCGCGACGCGCAGTCGCAGGCAAGCCGGGCCGCCGCCGTTCTGCATGCTCTGCTTCAAATCGAACACTTTCACTTCGCGGATCAGGCCGCCGGAGCTGGTCAAACCTTGCAGGTACTGCCAGACACGCTCGTTGCCACGGCATTCTTCCGGCACGATCAACAGCATCGAGCCGTCAGGACGCGACAGCAGTTGGCTATTGAACAGGTAGGAGCGAACGGCGTCTTCCACGGTGACCGCAGAACGCGGTACGCAGATCGACTGAAATTTCCCACCGACTTTGGCGAGTTTGCTCTGCAATTCGGCCAGCATCTGCTCGGTGTCGAGGAACGCGTCCTCGTGATAGAACAACACTTCGCCGTTACCCACCGCGATCACATCGTTGTGGAACACGCCCTGATCGATCACCGAAGGGTTCTGCTGGGCGTAGACCACGCCGTCATCGCTCAAGCCGTGCAGGCGGGCAACCGCCTGGGAGGCTTCGAGGGTCTGGCGGGCCGGGTATTTCTGCGGTGCCGGGTAACGGGTGTCGAACGCGCTGCGACCGAACACGAAGAACTCGACGCCTGCTTCGCCATATTCACGGCAGAAACGGGTGTGGTTGGCTGCGCCTTCGTCCCCGAACTGCGCCACGGCTGGCAATGCAGCGTGGTGAGCGAAGTGTTTCTGGTCAGCGAACATCGCCCCCAGCACGCGACTGGTGGTCGGGTGTTCGATGCTGCGGTGATATTTGCAGTTCAGGTTGGCCGCGGTGAAATGCACACGGCCATCCGCGGTGTCGGCACTCGGGCTGACGGTGGCGGCGTTGGCCACCCACATGCTCGACGCCGAGCAACTGGCGACCAGCAACGGCATCGCATCTTTAGCCGCCTGCTCGATCACCTGAGCGTCGGTGCCGCTGAAACCCAAACGACGCAGGGCGGCCACGTCCGGGCGCTCCTGTGGTGCCAGCACGCCCTGTTGAAAGCCCATTTCCATCAGCGATTTCATTTTCGCCAGGCCTTGCAGCGCGGCTTCCTTCGGGTTCGAAGACTGCTGGCTGTTGCTCTGGGACGCGACGTTGCCGTAGGACAAACCGCCGTAGTTATGGGTCGGCCCCACTAGACCGTCAAAATTGACTTCATAGGATTTCATCAGCGAGGCTCCACGAGAATCTGTTGTTATGGCTTCAGTAACTATTCAGTAAGACCGCGGCGCGGCCATCGCCAGCAGGCTGGCTCCCACAGGTTCGGTGGGTGTTCACACATTTTGTGTGCGACCCAATCACTGTGGGAGCCAGCCTGCTGGCGATGGGGCATCACGTCATTTTCACGCCGGGCGTAAGGGTCGCAGGCATCACCAGACTCGGCGTTTCCAGCGAAGCAACCGGGTACGCGCAGTAATCTGCCGCGTAGTAGGCGCTGGCGCGGTGGTTGCCCGAGGCGCCTACACCGCCGAATGGCGCGCTGCTCGCAGCACCGGTCAGCTGTTTGTTCCAGTTGACGATGCCCGCACGGCTTTCCAGCCAGAACTGCTGATAACGTGCTTCGGAATCCGACAGCAGACCGGCCGCCAAGCCATAGTCGGTGTCGTTGGCTTCAGCGATCGCCGCCTCAAAATCAGCGTAGCGGATCACTTGCAGCAGCGGGCCGAACAGCTCTTCGTCAGGGCGATCAGCCACTGCCGTTACGTCCAGAATGCCAGGGGTCAGCAAGGCAGCTTGAGCTTGTGGCTGAGTCATTTCCAGCAGCGCGACTGCGCCATTTCCCAGCAGATGCTCCTGGGCATCCATCAGTGCTTTCGCAGCGCCGAGGGAAATCACCGAGCCCATGAACGGTGCCGGTTGCTGATCAAACGCGCCGACTTCAATCGTACGGCTGACCGCCACCAGACGCGCCAGCAGTGTGTCGCCCCAGGCGCCCTGCGGCACCAGCAAGCGGCGGGCGCAGGTGCAACGCTGACCGGCGGAAATGAACGCCGACTGAATGATGGTGTAAACGGCCGCATCGAGGTCTGCGACCTGATCAACGACCAGCGGGTTGTTACCGCCCATTTCCAGCGCGAGGATCTTGTCCGGACGACCGGCAAACTGTTGATGCAGGTGATTGCCGGTGCGGCTGGAGCCGGTGAAGAACAAGCCATCGATGCCCGGGTTCGCCGCCAGGGCGATACCGGTTTCGCGAGCGCCTTGCAGCAGGTTCAACACGCCTGCCGGCAGACCGGCTTCGATCCAGCACTTGACCGTCAGTTCGGCGACTTTCGGCGTCAGCTCGCTGGGTTTGAACAGCACGCTATTACCGGCCAGCAGCGCCGGCACGATGTGACCGTTCGGCAGGTGACCCGGGAAGTTGTAAGGCCCGAACACCGCAACCACACCATGTGGCTTGTGGCGCAGCACGGCGGTGGCGTCGCCCAGCGGGCCGCTCTTCTCGCCGGTACGTTCGCGGTAGCTCTGCACCGAGATCGCAATCTTGTTGACCATGCTGGTGACTTCGGTCGCCGCTTCCCACAAAGGCTTGCCGGTTTCCTCACCGATGGTGCGAGCCAGTTCGTCAGCATTGTTCTTCAGCGCGGCGGCAAAGGCCTCCAGCACGGTGATGCGCTCTTCCAGGGTACGTCGGGCCCAGCTCGGGAATGCCTGGCGCGCGGCTTGTACGGCCGATTCAACCTGAGCAGCGGTAGCGCCTTCGCCGGCCCACAGCACTTGTTGGGTCACCGGGTTCAGCGATTGAAAAGCTTCACCCTGGCCGGCCAGCCATTCACCTGCGATGTATAGCGAATTCATTATTTCGACTCCCTGGCAGCGGACAACGGAACGGCGCGCACTTGATCGCCGGCGTTGAGTTGAAGACGTTTGGCGGTCAACGGATCAACCACCAGCGTACCCGCGGCGAGACGTGCAGGAGCAGCAGTGATCCGGCAGTCTTCGCGCTTGCGGTTATGAATCAGGAACGGTGTGGCGTCGTCACCCGGCGTGCCGATGGCCAGCACCAGCGCCTGGCTGTCGCGTACTGCGCGGATCTTGCCGGTTTCGCACTCCACCGCTGGACCGGCGTCGAAGATGTCGACGTAGCCCTGATAGCTGAAGCCTTCACTTTTGAGCATGGCCAACGCCGGCTCGGTGTCCGGATGAACCTGGCCGATCACGTTGCGCGCATCTTCCGACAGGAAGCAGGTGTACAGCGGGAATTTCGGCATCAGTTCGGCGATGAACGCCTTGTTGCCCACGCCAGTCAGGTAGTCAGCCTGGCTGAATTCCATCTTGAAGAAGTGACGCCCCAGGCTTTCCCAGAACGGCGAACGCCCCGCTTCGTCGGACATGCCGCGCATCTCGGCGATGATCTTGTTGCCGAACAACTGCGGGAACTCGGCGATGAACAGCATCCGCGCCTTGGCCAGCATGCGACCGTTGAGGCCCGTGCGGTAGTCGGCGTGCAGGAACAGCGAGCACAGCTCGGAGTTACCGGTCAGGTCGTTGGCCAGGAACAGCGTCGGAATTTCGCGGTAGATGTTCAACTCTTGCGAAGCGCTGACCGTCAGGCCAACCCGGAAGTTGTACCAAGGCTCACGCAGGCCGACGGCGCCAGCAATGGCGGAAATTCCGACCACGCGGCCGTCATCATCTTCGAGCACGAACAGGTAGTCCGCATCGCCCCGCCCGGCTTCGCCGCGGAAGGTCTTCTCGGCCCAGCCGACCCGATGGGCCAGACGCTCTTCATTGGCCGGCAAGGTGGTCAGGCCGGTGCCGGTGCTGCGGGCCAGGTCGATCAGAGCGGGTAAATCGCTGCTGCGTACGGGACGAACGATCATGCTATCTCCTCAAACGGGCCGCTTGCGCCACCCGTGAAACTCGCTGCTTTACTAAGCATTCACTCTTTATAGGCATAGCAGCAGGCGTTAAACCGCCACCAGGCGCACGCTGGCACCTTCACCGACGCCCAAGGCTTCGGCTGCTTCAAGATCCAGGGTCACGGGTTTGCCCGGCGCGTAATCGAGCTCAAGCAAAACGGCGCGGTAATCCTGCAACTGGGCGTTAGCCACCAGATACTGACGACCGACGCCTTTGACCGGCTCGCCGATTTTCACCGGGACGACCCGGCTCTGGGCGATCGAACGGATCCCCGAGACACGGGCGTGCAGGGTCGGCCCGCCGTCGAAAATGTCGATGTAGTGATCGGTCTCGAAGCCTTCGCGCATCAGGATGTCGAAGGTGATCTGCGCCCGAGGGTGCACCTGCCCCATCGCCTCTTGAGCGGAGTCCGGCAGCAGCGGCACATAGATCGGATAATGCGGCATCAACTCGGCCAGGAACGTCCGGCTCTTCAGACCGCACAGACGCTCTGCTTCGGCGTAGTTGAGGTCGAAGAAGTTGCGACCGATGGCATCCCAGAACGGCGAATCGCCATTTTCATCGCTATAACCGACAATCTCGGTCACCACGGAATCGGCGAAGCGCTCAGGATGGCTGGCGACGAACAGCAAGCGCCCCCGAGAGTTGAGTTCCGACCAGGCCGAACCGACCAGTTCCGGCAGCACGTAGAAACTGGTCAGCAAGCTGTTGCCGGTCAGGTCGTGGCACTGGGAGAGCACGTGGATCTTGTTATGAATCTTCAGCTCGCGGGAGGCGTGCACAAAGGTTTCATTACGGAAGCTGTAGAACGGCTCGGAATAGCCGGCCGACGCAACGATGGCCGAGCAGCCCACCAGTTTGCCGGTGGCGGTGTCTTCAAGGACGAAGAAATAGCTCTCTTCACCATTGAAGCTGACTTCGGCGGCGAACGAAGCTTCGCTTGCCGCGATCTTGTCGCTCAGGCGTTCAACGTCATCCGGCAAGGAAGTGACACCAATCGGGCTGTCCGCAGCCAGACGCTGTACCTCGCCCAGATCAGCCATTTGCGCGGGGCGCATCACCAGCATGGTGTCACTCCTTTCTCGAAAAACTCTATGAGGAAAATAACCGGGAAGTCATTGCAGACACAGAGATCAGTGTGGGAGCGGGCTTGCTCGCGAAAGCGGTGCATCAGTCAACATCGTTGCTGTCTGACCCACCGCTTTCGCG
>NZ_JAHBDP010000128.1:0-21438 GCF_019956495.1 Pseudomonas sp. BF-B-26
GTGCTACCCGCACCCCGCATCAAACCCACATCCCTGGGTGTTCGACCATAATAATTCGCTCCACTGGGGCACATGACTGTCAGGGATAACCGCATGACGACCAGCACGACTTATAACGACACCGCGCCTGCGCAGCCGACGAACTCCGCCACCCGCGTGGCGACCGCGAGTTTCATCGGCACGGCCATCGAGTTCTACGACTTCTACGTCTATGCCACTGCCGCTGCGCTGGTGATCGGTCCGGTATTTTTTCCGCAGACCTCCGGCACAGCCCAGATGCTCTCGGCTTTCCTCACCTTTGGCATCGCTTTCCTGGCTCGACCGCTGGGCTCGGCGCTCTTCGGCCACTTTGGTGACCGAATCGGGCGAAAATCGACGCTGGTTGCCTCGTTGCTGCTGATGGGCGTGTGCACCACGCTGATCGGCGTACTACCGGGTTACGACAACATCGGGGCCTGGGCGCCGATCCTGCTCTGCGTGCTGCGCTTCGGCCAGGGCCTGGGACTCGGCGGCGAATGGGGCGGGGCGGCGCTGCTGGCCACCGAGAATGCACCCAAGGGCAAACGCGCCTGGTTCGGCATGTTCCCACAGCTTGGCCCCTCGATCGGATTCCTCGCAGCCAATGGGTTGTTTCTTACGCTGGCCATGACCTTGAACGACGAGCAGTTCCGTTCGTGGGGCTGGCGGATTCCGTTCCTGCTCAGCGCCGCGCTGGTGATGGTGGGTCTGTACGTGCGTCTCAAGCTTCACGAAACC
The DNA here is from genome assembly GCF_019956495.1 of Pseudomonas sp. BF-B-26. NCBI lineage: Bacteria > Pseudomonadati > Pseudomonadota > Gammaproteobacteria > Pseudomonadales > Pseudomonadaceae > Pseudomonas > Pseudomonas sp. BF-B-26. Next base: position 757 of record NZ_JAHBDP010000128.1, read on the forward strand.
CCGGTGTTTGCCAACGCAATGGCTCGCCAGGAGCGGGTAAAAATCCCGCTGGTCGAGCTGTTCAGCCAATATTGGGCGCCGATGTTGCTGGGTGCCGGATCGATGGTGGTGTGCTACGCGCTGTTCTATATCTCGACGGTGTTTTCGCTGAGCTATGGCGTGTCGACGCTCGGCTACACCCGAGAAACCTTCCTCGCGCTGCTGTGCTTCGCCGTGCTGTTCATGGCCGCCGCTACGCCGCTGTCGGCCTGGGCCAGTGATCGATACGGGCGCAAACCGGTGCTGATCATCGGCGGTGTGCTGGCGATTCTGTCCGGCTTCCTGATGGAGCCGCTGCTGACCCAAGGTTCGACCTGGGGCGTGGCGCTGTTCCTGTGCATCGAGCTGTTTCTGATGGGCGTGACGTTTGCGCCGATGGGCGCGCTGCTGCCTGAGCTGTTTCCAACCCGCGTGCGTTATACCGGTGCGTCGGCGGCCTACAACCTGGGCGGTATTGTCGGGGCCTCGGCGGCGCCGTTCTTCGCACAGAAGCTGGTGGCGATGGGTGGTTTGAGTTATGTCGGCGGGTATGTGTCGGGGGCGGCGGTGCTGAGCTTGATTGCTGTGCTGTGCCTGAAGGAAACGCGCAATAACGATCTGAATCGAGTGGTCTGAAGAAAAAGCAAAAGCTTCGCGAGCAAGCCCGCTCCCACATTAGATTTTGGATGCATACAAAATCTGTATTCACACCGGTCAAGTGTGGGAGCGGGCTTGCTCGCGAATGGCGCGACTCGGTTACAGCTCTACAACAACAGCCTGAGAAGCGCGGGTCGCTTTAGCACGAGCCGCGTCAATCGACTCATCACGCGCCAACGCCACACCCATCCGGCGCTGACCATTCACCTCAGGCTTGCCGAACAGACGCAACGCCGTATCCGGCTCGCTCAACGCAGCGCCCAAATTGGCGAATGCGGTTTGTGTGGACTGTCCTTCCACCAGAATCACCGCCGAAGCCGATGGACCGAACTGACGGATCAATGGAATCGGCAGGCCCAGAATCGCCCGTGCGTGCAGCGCGAACTGCGACAGGTCCTGGGAAATCAACGTCACCAGACCGGTGTCATGTGGACGCGGCGAGACTTCGCTGAACCAGACTTGATCGCCTTTGATGAACAGCTCGACACCAAACAGCCCACGACCACCCAAGGCTTCAGTGACGGCTTTGGCAACGCGCTCGGATTCGGCCAGGGCAATCGGGCTCATGGCTTGTGGCTGCCAGGATTCCTGATAGTCGCCCTTCTCCTGACGGTGGCCGACTGGCGCGCAGAACGTAGTGCCGCCAACGTGGCGCACGGTCAACAGGGTGATTTCGTAGTCAAAGTCGATAAAGCCTTCGATGATCACGCGGCCTTTACCGGCACGGCCGCCTTCTTGAGCGTAATCCCAAGCGGTTTTCACGTCATCGGCACTGCGCAGCAGGCTCTGGCCTTTGCCCGACGAGCTCATCACCGGTTTAACCACACAGGGGAAGCCGAGGTCTTCGACAGCCTTGCTGTAATCCTCGAAGGTGTCGGCGAAGTGGTACGGCGAGGTCGGCAGGTCCAGCTCTTCGGCGGCCAGGCGACGGATGCCTTCACGGTTCATGGTCAACTGCGCCGCGCGAGCGGTCGGGATCACGGTGAAGCCTTCGGCTTCCAGCTCCACGAGGGTCGCGGTGGCAATGGCTTCGATTTCCGGCACGATGAAATGCGGCTTTTCGGCTTCGATCACCGCACGCAGGGCGGCGCCGTCGAGCATGTTGATCACATGGCTGCGATGCGCGACTTGCATGGCCGGCGCGTTGGCGTAGCGATCCACGGCAATCACTTCAACGCCCAGGCGTTGCAGCTCGATCACCACTTCCTTGCCCAACTCGCCACAGCCACACAGCAATACGCGGGTCGCGGTTGGCGACAATGGAGTTCCGATACGGGTCATCTCAGGTCCTCAAGAAGCGGATCATCGAGGGACGCGACGCCTGGCGCGCTTCCCATGGGGAGAAAGCGCGGCATTTTACATGAACCGAGGGGTTTGGCTTTAACCGGGAATCGCGTTCTTGCGCAGACGCCAGGCCATTGCGATCCACACAATGGTCACGCCCGCGAACTTCGAGCCCATGGCGGTGAGGATCACGGCCGGGGTGAACGCATCGATCATGCCGAAGAAGATAAAGGTATCGAGAGGAATGCTCAGGGCTGAACTTATCCACAGGCGGTCGTGCAAGGGACGCTTGGTGACACTGAACACCAGCCAATCGATGCATTCGGACACCGCAAACGCCGTGGCGCTGGCCAGCGCGATGGAGGGATCGGACGTCACGTAGGACAACACCAGCGCTGCCAGCATCGCCGCGATCGCGCCATGGCCGAAACGGGTTTGCACCATGTCGCGCAAAACGAACACCAAACCACCCCAGGCTGACCAGATGATGTCCAGGTGCGGAGCGGTGGAAAAGGCGTAGTTGATCAGCACGACGCTGCTGATGTAAGCGATCAGGAAGAGCATGGGCAAGTAGGGAACCTGTCAATTTGGTGCACAGGGTACTTCAGGGACCGGGTTGGGCCAAGGTAGAGTGCGGCGTCTGTAATGACGCAATCGCGGGCAAGCCATGCTCCTACGGTTTTGTGTCGATCACATCATCGCGTAATCCCCCGAGCCCGTAGGAGCAAAGCTTGCTCGCGATAGCGGCACCTCAAATATCGGATTTCCCCCCGATCATCCAGAGTATCCCGCTGGACTTGGCCCGCTCATGACACAACCCCAACACCTTGCGCCGCTCTTCGTTGTCCATCCGGCTCCAGCGCGTGATCTCTTCCACTGTGCGCTGACACCCGGTGCAAATATCGTCCTCGTCCAGCGCGCAAATGTTCACGCAGGGCGATAGCACCGGCCGTTCTGTGGCGCTCATTCTTCCTGCTCAACCAGATCGCGGGCATAACGTTGCGAGTTATGCACATAGTGAGCAGCGCTGGCCTCCAGCATTTTCTTCTGCGGCTCGGTCAGTTCGCGCACCACTTTGCCGGGGGAACCCATGACCAGCGAACCGTCTGGAATCTCTTTGCCTTCCCCAATCAGTGAGTTGGCGCCGATGATGCAGTTCTTGCCGATTTTCGCGCCGTTGAGGATCACCGCGTTAATCCCGATCAAGCTGTAATCGCCCACCGTGCAGCCATGAAGCATGGCGTTATGGCCAATGGTCACGCCGGTGCCGATGGTCAGCGGGTAACCCATGTCGGTGTGCATCACCGTGCCATCCTGGACGTTGCTGTTCTTGCCGATCAGGATCAGTTCGTTGTCGCCACGCAGCACAGCGTTGAACCAGACGTTGGCGCCCTCTTCCAGCTTGACCTTACCCACCAGCACGGCATTGGGTGCGACCCAGCTCTGCGGATGGGTTTCGACGCGGGCGTCGCCCAGGCGATATTTCATCTTATTGTCCTCAAGGCCAGGCAGGCTCACTTACAGAAAGCGGGGTTCACGCCATACGGGCGATGGCTTCAGGTATTGATAAACGTCTTGGGTGGCTGGTGCAGGCTGATTTTGGCGTCATAGAGCAGGTTGATCAACTCGACGATCATAATCGCCGTCAGGCCCCAGATTTTGTATTCGCCGTAACGATAGCTCGGCACGTACCAACTGCGGCCCTGGTAATCGATTCGATGGGTGTGCTCGCGCGGATCCTTGCGGAAGAACTCAAGCGGTACGCTGAAGACGGCGGCAATCTCGGCATCGTTGGCCAGGTACTCGACAAAGTCCGGAATCACACCGACATAGGGTGTGACCTTGATGCCGTGCAGGGAGATCAACGGGCTCAGCGGGCCGATCACTTCGACCAGCCCCGGCGGCAGGCCGATTTCTTCTTCGGCTTCGCGCAGGGCGGTGAAAATAAGGTCCGGGTCTTCAGGGTCGCGTCGCCCGCCGGGAAAGGCGACTTCGCCGCCATGGGTCGAGAGCCCGCTGGCGCGCAGGGTCAGAACCAGTTCCGGCTCGTCGCTGCGGGTAATGGGCACCAGCACAGCGGCTTCGGGGAAACGCTTATCGGTTTCCAGTGTGCTTGGGGTGTGATTGCTTACTCGGTGAAGTAGCTCGTCCAGCATGAGTCTTCTCGATTTGTTCTCTATCTCGCATCATGCACCAATCGAACCGGCCGCCCAACCCCATAACCACTGCATGTCGCTAAACGACAACTTGCCGACAGACACCGCCGCACGCCAAGATAGGCGCAGCATTCAGGAACCCAAGCATGAAATTTTGCAGTCAGTGCGGCAACCCGGTGACCCAGCGCATTCCAGAAGGCGATTCGCGCCTGCGTTTTGTCTGTGACAGCTGTCAGGCGATTCACTACCAGAACCCCAATATCGTCGCCGGTTGCGTGGCGACCTGGGGCTCCAAGGTCTTGCTGTGCCGACGCGCCATCGAGCCTCGGCTCGGTTATTGGACCCTGCCCGCCGGCTTCATGGAAAACGGGGAAACCATCGAACAGGCGGCCATTCGCGAGACGGCCGAAGAAGCCTGCGCGCGGGTGCGTAACCTGACCATCTATACGTTAATCGACGTGCCGCACATCAGTCAGGTGCATGTGTTCTTTCGCGCCGAGCTGGTGGACCTGGACTTTGCCGCCGGCCCCGAGAGCCTGGAAGTGGCGCTTTTCGACGAAGCCGACATCCCGTGGTCCGAGTTGGCTTTCCGCACAGTGGGCCGTACCTTAGAATGCTTCTTTGCTGACCGGCGGACCGAGGTCTACCCCGTGCGGTCCGAGTCGATCCCGCCACTTGCTCAGCCTGCCAATACATAAAGCTCCTGGCTCTAAAATCACCTATAACTTAATAGTCGCGACACCTTTTAGGGATATCGTTTCAATGCGCTGGTTGCTTGCCCTGTTTTGCTTGGCGTTCGTCGCTGTCTCCCAGGCTTCCGTTGCGGAAACGCTGGACGGCAAAGTCATCGAAAAAGTTCTGGTGCTCAAGTCCGCTCACCAATTGCAATTGATCAATGACGGCAAGCCGATCAAGACCTATCGCATCTCATTGGGAAAAAGACCCATCGGCCCGAAACTCATGGAAGGTGACAAACGCACGCCTGAAGGTTTTTACTGGCTGGACTGGCGCAAGGTCAGTGACCGTTTCAATCTGGCGATGCACATCTCCTACCCGAATATCAGTGACTCCGTACGCTCCCGACGTGAAGGCGTCGAACCCGGTGGCATGATCATGATCCACGGCACCCCGGACACTGAAGAAAACCCCGAAGACCTGTTCCACACGCTGGACTGGACCGACGGCTGCATTGCCATGCGCAATATGGACATGCGCGAGGTTTGGGGTTTGGTGCCGGACGGCACGATGATCGAAATCCGCCCGTAATCTCAAGCTTCCCGGACGGATGAAAGACTTTTCCAGACTGGTGATGGGCTTCAGTGGCGAGGGGATTTATCCCCGTTGCGCTGCGAAGCAGCGCTGAAACTTGCAATTGCATTGTGTCAGGCCCACCGCGCCGCCTGAGTTTGCGACTGCTTCGCAGCCGAACGGGGCGGTGCGGCGTTCCGATAAATCCCCTCACCACAAGGGATCGAGTGGGCTCCAACATTATGTTCTGGCCGCTACCTTCGGTCGGCATCAACAAATAAATTCAAAAGATCGCAGCCTGCGGCAGCGCCTACCGGGTGAATACCAATTCCCTGTGTAAGAGCTGCCGCAAGCTGCGATCTTTGCGCTCAAAATCCCCACCGCTAATACCACTTCAAACCAGCAACCCTATTGCCCATCAATAAGGGCAGGCTTTCCCGCGCCAACAGCAAAGTGGTCTCATTGACATGGTATTTAAGTGGTATTAGGTTTCACCCCACCACCGGGCGACAACAATCCTATATCCGCATCGGACCAAACCTACATGAATGACCTCCAGGCCCTACGCCCTGACGACACTCAGCCCACGCCGTTGTACCTGCAACTGGCGCGCAATCTGGAAGCGGCGATCCATGCCGGCCAGTGGAAAGCCGAACAGGCCATGCCGTCGGAGCGCAACCTCAGCGAGCTGCTGGGCATCTCCCGCGTCACCGCCCGCAAGGCGCTGGAGGTTCTGTTCGAGCAAGGCCTGATTCGCCGCAACCAGGGTTCCGGCACCTTCATCACCCCGCGCCTGGAACAACCGCTGTCGCGCCTCTCGGGTTTCAGCGAGATGCTGCGCCTGAAAGGCTTCGTCCCCGGCTCGCAATGGCTGGAGCGTGAAATCACTCCGCCGACCCACGAAGAACTGATTCGTCTGGGCCTCTCGCCGAACGATAAGGTCGCCCGGCTCAAGCGCCTGCGTAAAGCCGACGACACGGTGATGGCAATCGAGATGAGCACCCTGCCCGCCTCGATCATTCCCAAGCCGCAAGCGGTGGGCGACTCCCTGTACGAATACCTCGATGGCATCGGCAAGCCGATCGTCCGCGCCCTGCAACACATTCAGGCGATCAACGCCTCGGACGAATTCGCCGCCCTGGTGGGCATCGCCCCTGGCACCGCCATGCTGCTGATGACCCGGGTCGGTTACCTGGAAGACAACACGCCGATCGAAGTCACCGACACCTATTGCCGCAACGACTACTACGACTTTGTCGCCGAGCTTCGTCGATAAAGAGCTTCGCCGCCAAGACTGAGAACCGATCATGTCCGAAGACAACATCCTCACCGCCCACGGCTGGGTTCGCGGCCGGCTGATTCACGAACACGGCAAGGTCGTGTCGATCGAAGGCCAACCTTGCGATCCGGCCGACAACGACCTGCCTTACCTGCTGCCGGGTTTCATCGACCTGCACGTTCATGGCGGCGGCGGCAAAGACATCATGGAAGGTGCGCCAGCCTTCGAGACCATCACCAAAACCCACGTGCGTTTCGGCACGACCTCGCTGCTGGCGACCACCATGACCGCGCCGCCTGCAGAAATTTCCAGCGTGCTCAAAGCCGTTGGCGAATATTGCGAACAGCGCCCGAAAGGCAGCGCCCGAGTCCTCGGCGTGCACCTCGAAGGCCCGTACATCAACCCCGGAAAACTCGGCGCGCAACCGAATTTCGCCCATACCGCATTGATGGCCGAAGTCGAAGAATACCTGGCACTGGCGCCGATCCGGGTGATCACCATCGCCCCGGAAATCGCCGGTCACGACGCCTTGATCCGCGACCTCAGCGCTCGCGGTGTGCGCATGCAAATCGGCCACACCCTCGGCAGTTACGAGGAAGGCGTTGCCGCGCTGAACGCAGGCGCCAGCAGTTTCACCCACCTCTACAACGCCATGAGCCCGCTGCATCATCGCGAGCCAGGCATCGTCGGCGCGGCACTGGCTCACGCCAAATACGCCGAGCTGATTCCAGACTTGCTGCATGTGCACCCCGGCGCCATCCGTGTGGCCCTGCGTTCGATCCCATGCCTGTATTGCGTTACCGATTCGACCGCCGCAGCGGGTATGCCCGACGGTGAGTACAAGCTCGGCAGCCACACCGTGACCAAATGCCTGGGCGGTGTGCGCTTGCCCGACGGCACGCTGGCCGGCAGCACCCTGACCATGGATCAGGCCCTGCGCAATCTGGTGAAGATCGGTTTGCCGATCGCCGAGGCCTCGCAACGTCTTTCGCAATTCCCCGCCGACTACCTCGGCCTCAACGAACGCGGGCGCCTGCAACCCGGCAGCTGGGCCGACTGCGTGCGGCTGGATCGCTCACTCACACTGACCGCCGTCATGGTCGAAGGAGAAGACATTGACTTCAAAAATGCTTGAAGAGGCGCTGTCCTCGTTCGAGGCCGTGCAAGCCCAATTGCAGCAACTCGACCCGCAGATGATCGAGATCGCCGGGCGCCTGCGCCGTCAGCCACCGCAAGTGGTGATGACCGTCGCTCGCGGCAGCTCCGATCATGCCGCCAGTTACTTCGCCTACCTGACCATGCAGCAATTGGGCTTCCCGGTGGCGTCGTTGCCGATGTCGGTGGTGACCATGCTGCAAGCGCCGCTAAAGGTCAGCGGCCAGGTGGCGTTCGCCTTTTCGCAGTCCGGGCAAAGCCCCGATCTAGTGAACAGCATGCGTCTGCTGCGCAAGCGCGGCGCCCTGAGCATCTCGATGGTCAACGCCGAGAGTTCGCCGCTGGAGGCCGCGTGTGAGTTCAGCCTGCCGCTGTGCGCCGGCACCGAAAGCAGCGTCGCGGCGACCAAGAGTTTTATCGCCACCCTCAGCGCCAGCGCCCGTCTGATCGCCCACTGGAAAGAGGACGCGCAATTGCTGGAGGCCGGCCTCGCACTGCCGGAAGGTTTGCGCGAGGCGGCGAAACAGGACTGGAGCCCGGCAATCGATGCCTTGCGCGATTGCCAACGCCTGATGGTGATCGGCCGTGGCGCCGGTTTCGCCATCGCCCAGGAAGCCGCGTTGAAATTCAAGGAAACCTCGGCGATCCAGGCCGAAGCCTTCAGCAGCGCCGAGGTCCGTCACGGTCCGATGGCGTTGATCGATGAAAATTATCCACTGCTGATCTTCGCCCCGCGCGGTGCCGAGCAGGCCGGCTTGCTGAGCCTCGCCGCCGACATGCGCCAGCGCGGTGCTCGCGTATTGCTGGCCGCACCGGATGACATTGCCGAACGCGACCTCACCCTGACCCGCGCCGAGCACCCGGCCCTCGACCCGATTCTGGCGATCCAGAGTTTCTACGTCATGGCCGCCGGTTTGGCCATCGCCCGAGGCATGGACCCGGACCAGCCACGGCACTTGAGCAAAGTGACCCGCACCCACTGAACCGATTGGAATCTATCCCTATTTACCGGCGGATGAATACCCCCGTTAATCCGTACAGGGCGAGTTGATCCGAACCGTAGTTTTTACTGATGAGACCGAGCCATGCACAACAATAATAAAGAGCTGACCCTCAGCGCCCCGCTCAGCGGCCCGGTGCTCACGCTCGCCAAAGTCCCTGACCCGGTGTTCGCCAGCGGCGCCATGGGCGACGGGATCGCCATCGATCCGCTGAACGACACCCTCCACGCCCCGTGCGCCGGCGTCGTGGTGCACGTCGCACGCACCGGCCATGCCATCACCTTGCGTGCCGACAACGGTGCCGAATTGCTGCTGCACCTGGGCCTCGACACGGTCGAGTTGCAGGGCCAAGGCTTCTCGATGCTGGTCAAGGAAGGCGCGCGGGTCAGCAATGGCCAGCCGCTGTTGCGCTACGACCTGGACAAGGTCGCGCAGCAGTGCAAGAGCCTGGTCAGCTTGATGATCCTGACCAACAGCCAGGACTTTCAGGCGCGACCCATCACGCTGAAGTCGGTGAAAGTTGGCGAACCATTGCTGCACATCATTCGTCGGCACGCGTCGGGCGCGCAGACTGAAGCGGAACTCTCCGGGGAAGAAATTCATGGCCACATTCGCATCGCCCATCGTGGCGGTTTGCATGCCCGTCCGGCAGCGCTGATTCGCCAGACAGCGCAAGGTTTCAAGAGCAAATCGCAGCTGCACTTCGCTGGCAAATCGGCGACCTGCGACAGCTTGATCGGCTTGATGGGCTTGGCCATCGGCGAGCAGGACGAGGTTCAGGTCAGCTGCCAGGGGCCGGACGCCGAAGCTGCGTTGCAAGCGCTGCTGATCGCGTTATCCACAGCGCTGGCCGAAGACAGCCACGCCGCCGCGCCGACACCGATTGCCCGACGCACTCGAGCGGCCGAAGCGGGCGTGTTGCACGGCGTCTGCGCCGCTCCCGGTTTGGTTGGCGGGCCGTTGTTCCGCTTGAGCGCCATCAGCCTGCCGGTGGACGCCGGCAACCATGATCCCGAGCAACAGCTGCATGTTCTCGATACCGCGCTGACCGTTGTACGCGGTGAAATCGACCACACGCTGGCCCAAGCAAGAAAACATAAAAACACCGACGAAGAAGCAATCTTCGCCGCACACCTCGCCCTGCTCGAAGACCCGGCGCTGCTGAACGCAGCAAACACCTCCATCGATCAGGGCATGGCCGCAACCCACGCCTGGAGCCAATCGATCGACGTGCAGTGCGAAGTGCTCCAGCAACTTGGCAGCCCGTTGTTGGCCGAGCGCGCCAACGATCTGCGCGACCTCAAACAACGCGTGCTGCGCGCCCTGCTCGGCGAAACCTGGCACTACGACGTGCCGGCCGGCGCCATCGTCGCCGCGCATGAACTGACACCTTCCGATCTGCTGCAACTCAGTCAGCAAGGTGTCGCCGGGTTGTGCATGGCCGAGGGCGGCGCGACTTCCCACGTGGCGATTCTCGCTCGCGGCAAAGGTCTGCCGTGCATGGTCGCGCTGGGTTCTACGCTGCTGGATCAGCAGCAAGGCCAAGCGGTCGTGCTGGATGCCGATGGCGGTCGTCTCGAACTGATGCCAAGTGCCGAACGTTTGGCCGAAGTGCATCAGGCACAACTCGATCATCAACAGCGCCGCGCCGAGCAACAGGCTCAGGCTCACACCCCGGCGCTGACGCTCGACGGCTTGCAGATTGAAGTTGCCGCCAATGTGGCCTCCAGCGCCGAAGCAGCTGATGCCTTGGCCAATGGCGCCGACGGCGTCGGCTTGCTGCGTACCGAGTTTCTCTTCGTCGACCGCAACACCGCGCCGGACGAAGAGGAACAGCGTGCCGCCTATCAAGCCGTGCTCGACGCCATGGGCGACAAGTCGGTGATCATCCGCACCATCGACGTTGGCGGCGACAAACAACTCGACTATTTGCCGCTGCCGACTGAGGCCAACCCCGTGCTTGGTCTGCGCGGTATTCGCCTGGCTCAGGTCCGTCCGGAAATCCTCGATCAGCAATTGCGCGCATTACTGCATGTCAGCCCGCTGTCACGTTGCCGGATCCTGTTGCCGATGGTGACCGAAGTCGATGAGTTGCTGCACGTCCGCCAGCGTCTCGAGGCGTTGTGCACTGAACTCGGTGTGAGTGAACGCCCTGAGTTAGGCGTGATGATCGAAGTCCCCGCCGCCGCACTGCTGGCCGAGCAACTGGCCGAACACGCGGACTTCCTGTCGATCGGCACCAACGACTTGTCGCAATACACCCTGGCCATGGACCGCGACCACGCCGGCCTCGCTTCGCGGGTAGACGCCATGCACCCGGCGCTGCTGCGGCTGATCGCCCAGACCTGCGCCGGTGCGGCGGTGCATAACCGTTGGGTCGGTGTCTGCGGCGCGCTCGCCTCCGATCCGCTGGCCACGCCGGTACTGATTGGCCTGGGCGTCAGCGAGTTGTCGGTCAGCCCGGTGCAGATCGGTGAAATCAAAGACCGCGTCCGTCATCTCGACGCCGCCGAATGCCGACGCATCTGCCAGGACTTGCTCAAGTTGAGCAGTGCCCCTGCGGTGCGTCACGCCTGTCACCAGCAATGGCCTCTGAGCTGAACAACAACAGCGCTATAACAAAAAGAACACAGGGAGAACCGCCATGTACCACTACTTCATCGAAGGCCTGCAACGCCTCGGCCGCGCGCTGATGCTGCCGATTGCGATCCTGCCGATCGCCGGCCTGTTGCTGCGCCTGGGCGATACCGACCTGCTGAACATCGCGATCATCCACGACGCCGGCCAAGTGATCTTCGCTAATCTGGCAATGATCTTCGCCATCGGCATCGCCGTCGGTTTCGCCAAGGACAACAACGGCACCGCAGGCCTGGCCGGAGTCATTGGCTACCTGGTGATGATCTCCACCCTCAAGGTGCTCGACGCGAGCATCAACATGGGCATGCTCGCCGGGATCGTCAGCGGCTTGATGGCGGGCGCGCTGTACAACCGTTTCAAGGACATCAAACTGCCGGAGTACCTGGCATTCTTTGGCGGCCGGCGCTTCGTGCCGATTGTCACCGGGTTCGCCGCCGTCGGCCTGGGCGTCATCTTCGGCTTGATCTGGCCGCCCATCCAACAAGGCATCAACAGCTTCGGCACGTTGATGATGGAGAGCGGCAGCTTCGGCGCGTTCGTCTTTGGCGTTTTCAACCGCCTGCTGATCGTCACCGGGCTGCACCACATCCTCAACAACATGGCGTGGTTCGTCTTCGGCAACTTCACTGATCCGACCACCGGCGCCATCGTCACCGGTGACTTGTCGCGCTACTTCGCCGGTGACCCGAAGGGCGGCCAGTTCATGACCGGCATGTTCCCGGTGATGATCTTCGGTCTGCCCGCCGCGTGCCTGGCGATGTACCGCAATGCTTCGCCGGAGCGCCGCAAGGTCATGGGCGGGATCTTTCTGTCGATGGCGCTGACGTCGTTTTTAACGGGTGTGACTGAGCCGATCGAATTCGCCTTCATGTTCCTCGCGCCGCTGCTTTACCTGGTGCATGCGTTGCTGACGGGCCTGTCGATGGCGATCACCAACCTGCTGAACATTCACCTCGGGTTTACGTTTTCCGGTGGTTTGATCGACATGATTCTCGGCTGGGGAAAATCCACCAACGGCTGGTTGATGGTCCCGGTCGGCCTGGCGTATGCGGTGATCTACTACGTGGTGTTCGATTTCTGCATTCGCCGCTTCAACCTCAAGACCCCAGGGCGTGAAGACATTCCAACGGGTGACAAAGTCGTCGTCGCCGACAGCGAACGGGCGGGCGCTTACATCAAGGCGCTGGGTGGAGCGCAGAATTTGATCACCGTGGGTGCCTGCACCACTCGGTTGCGGCTGGACATGGTGGATCGCAACAAGGCGAACGATACGGAATTGAAAGCGCTGGGGGCGATGGCGGTGGTGCGTCCGGGCAAGGGTGGGAGTTTGCAGGTGGTGGTCGGGCCGATGGCCGACAGCATTGCCGATGAGATTCGCTTGGCGATGCCTGCGTTGGGGCGCGCGATCATTTCCTCCCCCGCTGCGGTGATCGATGCGCCGAAACCTGCTGCGGTGGCAAATACAGAAGCACAGCAATGGCTGAACGCTTTGGGTGGCGGCGAGAACGTATTGCAGATGGATTGCATCGCCATGACCCGGATTCGATTGCAACTGGCGGACGGCAAAGCATTGTCGGAATGTGATCTGAAGGCGTTGGGTTGCCAGGGCGTCAGTCAGTTGGAGGGAGGGATTTGGCATCTGCTGATTGGCGACAAGGCATCGAGTTTGAATGATGCACTGGAGGTATTGGTGAATCGCAGTGAGGTGAGTGCCAAGGTTTAAATTGTGGGTACCTGATAGTCAGTCTTCGCAGGCAAGCCAGCTTCCACATTGGATTGGCGTACATAGAACCAATGCAGGAGCGAGCCTGCGCGCGATGAGGCATTGGATGAGCTCAAGCAGACGTGGCGTGCTGCTCAGCTTCGTAATGTCGAGTCTGGAAAGGCATGAGGGTCTGAGCCTTCAGGCCAAGCCCCTCACTCAGTCCCCAAGAAGCCGCGAGTTCATCGCGACGCTTGCGAAGCGGAACAGTCGCTACCTCCGACCTCACTTCCAGTCTGGACGTAGAGCGTAAAAAAAGCTTAAGAGCCCAGAAGGTTTCCAATACACGGCTATCAGAAACACATGCAAAACGCGTGAACCGCTCAAGCAAATAACCTGCGCGGCGAACTTCGAGTTCGTCAGAATGAAGGCTCAGGAAGGCTTCGACTTCACTCACAAGATCATCCTCCGAATACCAGACAACTTTAGCTGCGCGCACCAACGCAGCGTCATCTGCTTGATTCAACGGTTTTTTGACCAAGGTGTCCAAGGCGGATGAGAGGACGTGGCCGCTAAGGGGCGTCGCCATCTGTAGTCTCCAGGTAATCTTGCAATATGTTAGTGAGAACGGACGTCGGTGGCTCTTTGTTGCCAACATATACATCAATTGCCTGCAATGCCAGACGACGGAGTTCAGTGGTCAATATGAAACCCGCCCGGAGCAGCGCCATGACGTCGCCGATATCCTGGTCTGTCGCTCTACCCAGTATGGATATTGCGATGTCGACAGGAGCAGCAATATGGACATGCAGCGGCGACTCTACGGAGAAATCTGCAAGAGGAAGACTACGTTCCCAGTAGTCTTCATGAATGGGACCGAAGCTGGTGTTGTACTGAAGGTCGTAGTTCAGCTCCATTAACCGGCCGGATTGCTCATCAACGAATTGTTCAGGCACTTCTGCGAGCAAGGTCTGTAAGTGAAGACCCTGCGGAAGATTTGCATAATAGATCTCAGCATCAACATCAGTTGACACGCGGTGATGAGTGTAGAGGTGGACGGCGCACCCTCCGAACACGACAACTTTGACCGCCCCTGGCTCTGCGCATTCACCGACTAGCTCCAGTTCGACTGATTTGAACATCGAAATTAGCGCCTGCCCAAGCGCGGTGTTCGAGTTAACCCAGGGAGTAATTGCGTCCGGCAATTCCATCGTTGAACCTCAAGTGGATTGAAGTGTTTGTGATGGACAAAGGCTGGACTTGAGACTTCCGACGGACAACCTGAAAAGGTTGTCGGATATTTCATCGAACGATGTAGCCGTTACCGCAAGAATAGTATCCACACCTCGACGAAAACGGCTATTAGGCCATCATCGAAGGCAAGCCAGCTCCCACAGTTTGAGTTGTGTACATCAGTCCAAATCCCGGGCAAAAAAAACCCGCTGATCTTCATCAGCGGGTTTCTCATTTCAGCGGCAGGCAGATCAGAAATCCTCCAACCGCCACACCTCATAAGCCGGCGTCTCATAGGGATGACTCTGCTTCAGAGCCACCACCACCGCCCGAATCAACTCATCACTGACCACAAGCTCAACCTTCCATTCCTCAACCTGCTCGACCTGCCCCGCTTCCCCAATGAACGGCTGACTGCCATCCAACGGGCGAAACTGGCCGAGGCCGAGCACTTGCCAGGCGCAATGGTCGTACGCGCCGATCCGTCCGCCACCGGCGGCGAATACGGCGCTTTTGACCTGTTCCACATGACTGGCCGGAACAAAAAAACTGAGCTTGTACACAGCGTTTAGTTCACCCGCTCTTAATTTACCCGCTCTTAGTTCACCCACACGCGAGCATTACGGAACATACGCATCCAAGGTGCGTCTTCATTCCAGTCTTCCGAACGCCACGAGTTCTGCACGGCGCGGAACACACGTTCCGGGTGCGGCATCATGATCGTCACGCGACCGTCGCGGCTGGTCAAACCGGTGATCCCGCGCGGCGAGCCGTTCGGGTTGGCCGGGTAGTTTTCGGTGACCTTGCCGTGGTTGTCGACGAAACGCATCGCCACGCAACCGGACAGATCGGCTTCCAGCAACGCTTCTTCGCTGGCGAACTCGGCATGACCTTCACCGTGAGCAATTGCGATCGGCATACGCGAACCGGCCATGCCCTGCAGGAAGATCGAGTTCGATTCCTGGACCTGAACCATCGCCACACGGGCTTCGAACTGCTCGGAACGGTTACGCACAAAGTGCGGCCAGAACTCGCTGCCCGGGATCAGCTCGTGCAGGTTGGACATCATCTGGCAACCGTTGCACACGCCGAGGGTGAAGCTGTCGGTACGTTCGAAGAAGCCCTGGAACGCATCGCGAGCGCGGCTGTTGAACAGCGCGGACTTGGCCCAGCCTTCGCCGGCGCCGAGAACGTCGCCGTAGGAGAAACCACCGCACGCCACCAGGCCTTTGAACTCGTTCAGGTCGACACGGCCGGCCAGAATGTCGCTCATGTGCACGTCGATCGCGTTGAAACCGGCGCGGTCGAACGCAGCCGCCATTTCCACCTGACCGTTGACGCCCTGCTCACGCAGCACGGCAACCTGTGGGCGGATGCCTTTCTTGATGTAAGGCGCGGCGACGTCCTGGTTGACGTCGTAGCTGAGCTTGACGCTCAGGCCCGGGTTGTCTTCTTGCAGCAGCACGTCGAACTCTTGTTCGGCGCAGTCGGCGTTATCGCGCAGACGCTGGATCTGGTAGCTGGTCTCAGCCCACTGACGTTGCAGCAGACGACGCTGACCTTCAAACACGGTGTCGCCGTTGAAGGTAATGCTGATCTGGCCGTTGTTCATCGGCTGACCGATCACCGACACGCACTCGCCCAGACCGGCAGCACTGAACTGCGCGAGGATGTCTGGAGTAGCGTCCTGGCGAACCTGGATCACGGCGCCCAGTTCTTCGTTGAACAGGATCGCGGCGATGTCGGCAGAAGTCTCTGCCAGACCGTCGAGGTTCAGGCTCAGACCGCAATGGCCGGCGAAGGCCATTTCCACGGTGCTGGTCAACAGACCACCGTCGGAGCGGTCGTGGTAAGCCAGCAGGTGACCGTCGGCGTTGAGGCCCTGAATCACGGCGAAGAAGGCTTTGAGGTCTTCGGCATCGTCGACGTCCGGCGCTTGCGAACCGAGCTTGCCGTGAACCTGGGCCAGGATCGAGGCGCCCATGCGGTTCTGGCCACGGCCCAGATCGATCAGGATCAGGTCGGTGGTGCCCTTGTCCATGCGCAGTTCCGGCGTCAGGGTCTGACGGATGTCAGCCACAGGCGCGAAACCGGTCACGATCAGGGACATCGGCGAGGTCACGGTCTTGTCGACGCCTTCGTCGTTCCAGCGCGTGGCCATGGACATGGAATCCTTGCCCACCGGAATGGTGATACCGAGGTCCGGGCACAATTCCATGCCGACCGCTTTCACGGTGTCGTACAGACGCGCGTCTTCACCCGGGTGACCGGCAGCGGACATCCAGTTGGCCGACAGTTTGATGTCGGAAATTTTGTTGATGCGCGAAGCCGCGATGTTGGTCAGGGTTTCGCCGATGGCCATACGGCCCGACGCTGGAGCGTCCAGCAGTGCCAGCGGAGTGCGCTCGCCCATGGCCATGGCTTCACCGGTGTAGACGTCGAAGCTGGTGGCGGTGACGGCAACGTCGGCCACCGGAACCTGCCACGGGCCGACCATCTGATCACGAGCCACGAGGCCGGTGATGGTGCGGTCGCCGATGGTGATCAGGAAGCTTTTGCTGGCCACGGCCGGGTGATGCAGAACGCGTTCGACGCAGTCTGCAATCTCAAGCGTCGACGGATCGAAATCGTCGCCCAGTTCATTTTCGCGAACGGCCGAACGGTGCATGCGCGGGGCTTTGCCCAGCAGCACTTCGAGTGGCATGTCCACCGGGCTGTTGCCGAAGTGACTGTCGGTGACCGTCAGTTGCGGCTCGGCAGTGGCTTCGCCGACGACCGCAAACGGGCAACGCTCGCGTTCGCAGATCGCCTGGAAGCGTTCGAAGTCAGCCGGACCGACCGCCAGAACGTAGCGTTCCTGGGATTCGTTACTCCAGATTTCGTGCGGGGCCATGCCCGGCTCGTCGTTAGGAATGTTGCGCAGTTCGAAGCGACCGCCACGGTTGCCATCGTTGACCAGTTCCGGGAAGGCGTTGGACAGACCGCCCGCGCCGACGTCGTGGATGAAGCTGATCGGGTTGTGTTCACCCAACTGCCAGCAACGGTCGATGACTTCCTGGCAGCGACGTTCCATTTCCGGGTTTTCGCGCTGTACGGAAGCGAAGTCCAGGTCTGCCGAGCTGGTGCCGGTGGCCATGGAGGAAGCCGCGCCGCCGCCCAGGCCGATCAGCATCGCCGGGCCGCCGAGCACGATCAGCTTGGAGCCAACGGTGATCTCGCCTTTCTGCACGTGTTCGGCACGGATGTTACCCATACCGCCGGCCAGCATGATCGGCTTGTGGTAACCGCGAACTTCGTCGCCACGCGGGGTGGTGATCGACTGTTCGAAGGTACGGAAGTAACCGGTCAGGGCCGGACGACCGAATTCGTTGTTGAACGCGGCGCCACCCAGTGGGCCTTCGATCATGATGTCCAGCGCGGTAACGATGCGCTCAGGCTTGCCGTACGGCACTTCCCACGGCTGTTCGAAGCCCGGGATTTGCAGGTTGGACACGGTGAAACCGGTCAGGCCAGCCTTTGGCTTGGCACCGCGACCGGTTGCGCCTTCGTCGCGAATCTCGCCACCGGAACCGGTGGAAGCGCCCGGGAACGGGGCAATCGCGGTTGGGTGGTTGTGCGTTTCGACTTTCATCAGGATGTGCACCGGTTCCTGCACCGCGCCGTACTGGCGGGTTTCAGGGTCCGGGAAGAAACGACCGGCGACGTTACCGACGATCACCGAAGCGTTGTCCTTATAAGCCGACAGAACGCCTTCGCTGTGCATCACGTAGGTGTTCTTGATCATGCCGAACAGGCTTTTTTCCTGGCTCTGACCGTCGATGTCCCAACTGGCGTTGAAGATCTTGTGACGGCAGTGCTCGGAGTTCGCCTGGGCGAACATCATCAGTTCGATGTCGTGGGGGTTGCGCTTCAAGCCGATGAAGGCGTTGACCAGGTAGTCGATCTCGTCTTCGGCCAGGGCCAGGCCCAGCTCGGTGTTGGCTTTTTCCAGCGCGGCGCGGCCGCCACCCAGCACATCGATGGCAGTCAGCGGTTTCGGCTCGGCATGGCTGAACAGGCCGGCGGCTTGTTCAAGGTTGCCGAGGACGATCTGGGTCATGCGGTCGTGCAGCGCATCGCAGATCAACTGCGCTTCGGCGTCGCTGAACTGGCCGGCCACGTAGAACGCGATGCCGCGCTCCAGGCGCTGGATTTTCGTCAGGCCGCAGTTGCGAGCGATGTCGCTGGCTTTACTGGACCATGGCGAGATGGTGCCGAAACGCGGCAAAACCAGGAACAGACGACCGGTCGGCTCTTGTACCGGAACACTTGGGCCGTACTTCAGAAGGCGCGCGAGCACCTGCTGTTCGTCGCCGGTCAGGACGCCGGTAACTTCGGCGAAGTGAGCGAATTCAGCATACAAGCCACTGACAGCCGGAACTTTCTGGCTCAGTTGCTCAAGGAGTTTGCTGTGGCGAAAGGCAGAAAGGGCAGGAGCGCCGCGCAGGATCAACATCTTCGGGACAGCCTCGGGAAGGGGTGTGCTTTGAGGCCGTGCATTCTAGCCTAAACAGGCCGCGACATCACCCGAAACGGTACGGGCGGCTGCACCCGGGCGTCGGGCCGGGTCTTCGGACATAAAACAGGCGCACGCCGAGCGATATTTTTTCTGTCACAAAATGCTGCTCGGGCCCATTCCTGCGGGGTCCGGAGCGGTTTTCAATTGCCTAGCAGACAAGCCCTTCGCTGTCGAGATATGGCGCTCGTGGTCCTTTGCGTATACTGCGCAGATGTTTTCCCCAACGGCTTTGCGTCCGCGGTTCGCCAAATGGCTGATCGCAACCGGACTCTTCCTGGTGCTCAGTGGCTGTGTTGATAAACCCAACACGCTGGAGCGCGTAAAGGAGGATGGCGTGCTGCGGGTGGTTACCCGTAACAGCCCCGCCACCTACTTTCAGGATCGCAACGGTGAAACCGGCTTCGAATACGAGCTGGTGAAGCGCTTCGCCGACGATCTGGGGGTGGAACTCAAAATCGAAACCGCCGACAACCTCGACGACCTGTTTAATCAGGTAGGCAAACCCAACGGCCCGGTGATCGCTGCTGCCGGCCTGGTCAGCAGCGACAAACGCAAACAGCAGGTGCGGTTTTCCCACTCCTATCTCGAAGTCACCCCGCAGGTCATCTATCGCAACGGCCAATCGCGGCCGACCGACGCGAAGGATCTGGTGGGCAAGAAGATCATGGTGCTCAAGGGCAGCACCCACGCCGAGCAATTGGCGGAGCTGAAAAAGAAGTATCCCGGCATTGAATACGAAGAGTCCGACGCCGTTGAAGTCGTCGACTTGCTGCGGATGGTCGATGAAGGTCAGATAGACCTGACCCTGGTCGATTCAAACGAAGTCGCGATGAACCAGGTCTACTTCCCCAACATACAAGTGGCCTTCGACCTCGGTGATGCCAGCAACCAGAGCTGGGCGGTGGCCGCTGGCGACGACAACAGCTTGCTCAACGAGATCAACGACTACCTCGACAAGGTGAAGAAAAACGGCACCCTGCAACGTCTGAAAGACCGCTATTACGGGCACGTCGATGTACTGGGTTACATGGGCGCCACCACCTTCGCCCAACACTTGCAGCAACGTCTGCCCAAATACGAACAGCACTTCAAGGCATACGCCAAGAAAGAGAAAGTCGACTGGCGCCTGCTGGCAGCGATCGGTTATCAGGAATCGCTATGGCAAGCGGCCGTCACGTCGAAGACCGGCGTGCGCGGCCTGATGATGCTGACCCAGAACACTGCGCAGGCCATGGGTGTGTCCAATCGACTGGACCCCAAACAAAGCATCATGGGTGGCGCCAAGTACCTGGCCTACATGAAGGACCAGCTGGATGAGTCGATCCAGGAGCCGGATCGCACATGGTTTGCGCTGGCGGCCTACAACGTTGGCAGCGGTCATCTGGATGACGCGCGCAAACTGGCGGCCAAGGAAGGACTGAACCCGGACAAGTGGCTGGACGTGAAAAAGATCCTGCCGCGCCTGTCCGAGAAGAAGTGGTTCAGCAAAACCCGTTACGGTTATGCCCGTGGCGGCGAACCCGTTCACTTTGTGGCGAACATCCGTCGCTACTACGACATCCTGACCTGGGTGACGCAGCCGCAGCTTGAAGGCAATCAGGTCGCCGAGGGCAACCTGCATGTGCCGGGGGTCGACAAGACCAAGCCGAATCCGGAAACCCCACAGCTTTAAGGCCTAACACCCATCAAAAATGTGGGAGCGGGCTTGCTCGCGAAAGCGGTGTGTCAGTCGACATCAACTTTGACTGATACAC